>JBAVMD010000506.1:0-5587 GCA_049689695.1 Chitinophagaceae bacterium
AAGGATGATGAAGGAAAGCGCAGGCTGTACAATTCGCACAATTGGTTTTACCAGAGGCCAGAAAATGCAGACCTGGTAACTTTCTACGAATATTTTCATGGAGATACTGGCCGTGGACTTGGCGCAAGCCATCAAACGGGGTGGACGGCGCTGGTAGCTACGTTGATTGCAGAGCAGGAGGTGAAGGAATTAGCTGATTTTGCAATTAGCTGATCAGCTGATTGAATGTGCGTTCCCTTTCTTAACTTGGCTTAATGCCGAGCACACCTGCTACCGAACAATCCGGAAATTTATCGCGTTCCCTTGGTCCGCTCATGCTCTGGGGGCTGGGCGTAGGTTATGTTATTTCAGGAATGTATTTCGGATGGAACCTCGGACTTGCGGAAGGTGGGACTCTTGGACTCGCGATCGCTACGTTCATCATTATTATTCTCTACATCACTTTTACTTTTTCTTACACTGAGCTTGCCTGCGCAATCCCCAAAGCCGGCGGCGCTTTTGATTACGCAACAAAAGGACTTGGAAAGAACATCGGCTTCATTGCAGGCATGGCGCAGATCATTGAATTTGTCTTTGCTCCGCCTGCAATAGCCGCAGCCATCGGCGCCTATTTCCATATTTTTTTTCCGCAGATACCTGTTGCAGTAATTGCAATAACAGCCTATATTCTTTTTACCGGCCTGAATATTTACGGAGTAAAAGCAGCTGCCACTTTTGAATTGATCAATACCATATTCGCTGTTGGTGAGTTGTTGCTTTTTGCAGGCATCACGCTTCCGCATTTTGAAATGGCCAACCTGCAGCAGAATGCATTTCCCAACGGATGGAAAGGAGTATGGGCATCTATTCCTTTTGCCATCTGGTTCTTTCTTGCGTTGGAAGGCGTAGCCAATGTTGCCGAAGAAACCATCAACCCACAACGAAATGTTTTGCTTGGTTTTGGATCGGCATTGCTTACGCTCATTATTCTTTGCGTGCTCACTTTTGTTTCATCCATTGGCGTTGCGGGATGGGAGGCCATTGTTTATCCAGCTCCGGGAGCTGCGCCTTCAGATTCTCCCCTGCCATTGGCATTGTCAAAGATCACCGGCGATAGCGGCTGGTTGTATCACCTGCTCATTACAATTGGGCTAATGGGATTGGTAGCATCTTTTCACGGCATTATTCTCGCCGCGGGCCGCGCCACTTTTGAATTTGGCCGGGTAAGATGCATACCAAAAGTGTTCGGTAAGGTGCATGCAAAATTCAAAACGCCCGCCAATGCATTGATGGTGAACATGGGCGTTGGCATTGTTGCATTGCTCACCGGTAAAACGGGCGACATCATCATCATGGCCTGCTTTGGCGCCTTAACGCTCTACATTATTTCAATGGTATCGGTGTTGGCGCTGCGAAAGAAAGAGCCCGGTCTGCCGCGGCCATTCAAAGTGCCGCTTTATCCTTACTTTCCGGTGATCGCATTGGTGATTGCAGTAGTTTCGCTGGTAGCCATGTCAACGCTCTATATTAAATTATCGCTCATTTATTTTGGCATTCTGGCCCTAAGCTATATTTTGTTCCACGTCTTTGCTAAACCAATAACAGATGCGCAATAAGCAAACAACAAATGAAGTGATGCAGCAACTGGTTGCCAATAATACAACCAAGGTTAAGCTGGCCGCTACCGATATAGACGGAGTGCTGCGCGGTAAGCTCGTCAGCTTCGATAAATTCAAATCCATTGTTGAAAAAGGTTTTGGCTTTTGCGATGTGATCTTTGGATGGGATGCAGGCGATGTGGCTTACGACAATTGCTCATTCACCGGCTGGCATACCGGCTATCCCGATGCAACAGCCGTTATTGATGTAAGCACGTTCCGCCAGATCCCCTGGGAGAATGACTTGCCTTTTTTCCTGGCAGATTTTGGCGATTCAAAAGGAAACGGCCTTGCTGTTTGTCCGCGCAGCTTGCTCAAGCGCATCACACAGCAGGCAAAAGATGCAGGATACCATCCCTCCTTCGCGCAGGAATTTGAATGGTTCAATTTCGTAAACAACATAACGGAATTGTATGAACGCAGCTTTAAGGACCTGAAGCCGATGACGCATGGCATGTTCGGCTATTCTGTTTTGCGCGCATCGCAGAACAGCGCTTTTTTCCAGGACCTGTTTGACCTGATGCATAAGTTTGATGTGCCTCTGGAAGGGCTTCATACAGAAACAGGACCGGGTGTTTACGAGGCCGCCATTTTATATGCAGAGCTGCCGGAAGCTGCCGACCGTGCGGTGCTTTTCAAAAGTGGTGTAAAAGAAATTGCGCACCGGCACAATGTGCTTCCCACCTTTATGGCAAAGTTCAGTGAGAACCTTCCGGGATGCAGCGGCCATGTGCACCAAAGCTTATGGTCAGATAATGGAAAACAAAATCTTTTTTACGATAAGAACAGCAAGACCGGTATCAGCAGCCTGATGGAAAGTTATATCGCCGGACAATTGCATTGCATGCCGCACATTCTCCCAATGTATGCGCCCACTGTAAACAGCTATAAAAGATTGGTAGAAGGAGCATGGGCGCCCACTACCATCACCTGGGCCATTGACAATCGCACAACCGCTTTACGTGCTTTGCCCGGCAATGAAAATTCAACCAGGTTAGAAACGAGGGTGGTAGGATCGGATTCAAATCCTTACCTGGCGATGGCGGGCTGTCTTGCATCGGGCCTGTATGGAATAAAAAATAAATTGAAGCTCGCCATCCCTCCCACTACCGGCAGCGGCTACCAGGATAAAAGCAATGGCACACTTCCAAAAAATCTGTGGGAAGCCACGCAGGCCATGAAGTCTTCTGACATAGCAAAAGAATTATTCGGCGAAACATTCGTAACGCATTTCACCGGAACAAGGGAATGGGAATGGAAGCAATTTGCGAAGGTGGTGACGGATTGGGAGTTGCGGAGATATTTAGAGATTATCTAAGGCACAAGGTACAAGGGACAAGGCACAAGAGGAGAACAAGAAACACGAAACAAGAAACAAAAAATGACAGACTTCAACACCATTCGCCAATACAACTTCCCCACTACCATCCGCTTTGGCGCGGGTGCAGTAAAAGAGTTGGCGGACCATCTTGCATCGAAGGGATTGAGCAGGCCGCTGATTGTTACCGATCCTGTAGTAGTACAGCTTGATTTTTTTAAGCAGGTAAAAGAGAGCTTGCAGCATAAGAATATTTCTGTGGAAGTATTCAGCGATATTCATAAAAATCCTGTGAAGTCGGATGTATTGAAAGGCGGGGATGCATACAAATCAAATGACCGCGACAGCATTGTAGGCATTGGCGGCGGCGCAGCCATGGATGTTGCAAGGGCGATTGCATTGCGCATCAATCATCACCGCGATCTTTTCGATTACGATGATCTTATCGGCGGCGATAAATATGTAACCGAAGATGTTCCTTACTTCATCACCATTCCTACTACCAGCGGAACAGGAAGTGAGGTAGGCCGCAGCGCCATCATTTCAGAAGACGATACACACCGCAAAAGAATTTTATTTTCTCCAAAGCTGCTGGCGAAGATCGTGTTTGCAGATCCTATGCTTACTATGGATCTGCCGCCTTTTGTTACGGCCGCTACAGGCATGGATGCGTTGACGCACAATATGGAAGCATTCATTGCAAAAGATTTTCATCCGCTTTGCGAGGGCATTGCATTGGAAGGCATGTCGCTCATAAATGCATCCATTGCAACGGCAGTGAATAAGCCTGATCTTGCTTCGCGCAGCAAAATGATGATCGCTTCGTTGATGGGAGCGGTTGCTTTTCAAAAAGGATTGGGTGTTGTGCATTCGCTTGCGCATCCTTTATCTACTTTACTGGATACGCATCATGGTTTGGCCAATGCAGTGAACCTGCCCTATGGCATGCGTTTCAATGCACCAGGGTTTGAGGATCGTTTTCAGAAAATGGCGCGCATGATGGATTTAAAAACGCAAACTGCTGAAGGGTTGGTAGATCATTTATTTGATTTGAATAAGCAGATCGGGCTGCCTGTTAAGCTGCGTGATATTGGTGTGAAGCAGGAACACATAGAGCCTTTGGCAGATCTTGCCATTGCCGATTTCGCGCATCCCAACAACCCGAAGCCAGTGACAAGGGATGACTTTAAGAAACTGTATGAAGAAGCGTTGTAATATTTCACGCAAAGACGCAAAGGAACAGCCGGGAACGCGGATCATTAGGATAATTAGGATTTACGCGGAATAATTTTTTGAACATCATAACACATAACTTAAAAATAAGCAAAGAAGATTTTAAAATTATCAATTAAGATGTTTACTAAACTTATCAGCGCAAATCCTAATTATCCTAATGATCCGCGTTCCCTGTTGTTCTTCTTTGCATGAAAAACCCTAACAATTATAAATTTATCGCAATTGAAAATTGGCCTAACACAAACAGAAAACCCTGAAAAGCATCAATACTACATTGACTGGCTTAAAGGAAACGATGATATTGAAGTGATCCCCCTTTCCGCCGAAGCAGGCAACCTGGATGAACTGGAAAATTGCGACGCGCTGGTACTATCCGGCGGCATAGATATCTATCCCGCTTTTTATGGCGGTGTTGAACAATATCCCGATGCCCCTGAAAATGGCTGGAAAAAAGAACGCGATGTTTTCGAAATAGACGCATTTGAATCTGCGCTGGAACAGTCCATCCCCATTTTAGGCATTTGCCGCGGGCTGCAGATGATCAACGTAATCCATAAAGGCACACTGCAACAGCATTTGCAAAATGAACAGCTTATTCAGTCCCACAAAGGCAACCCGGACAAGCAACACGCGGTAACTATTGTTGAGCAGAGCCTGTTGCATGACCTGGTTGATACCGACAGGGCTGATATCAACAGCGCACACCACCAGGCCATTGATAAGCTGGGTGAAGGACTGATGGCAAACTGCCTGTCTGACGATGGCATTATTGAAGGAGTAGAATGGGCAGACAAAACGAACAAGCCATTCATGCTTGCTGTTCAATGGCATCCGGAAAGAATGTTTCGTTTTCAATTACAGGATACGCCCTTATCAGGCAAGCTTAGAAAAAAATTTATTGAAGAGGTCCGCAAATCAATCGAAAATAAAAGATGAAGATCATTAACCCGGCAACGGAAGAAATTATTCAGGATATACCGGAAGACAGTCGCGAGTCTGCAGAGCAGAAATTCAAACAGGCAAAAGAAGCGCAACGGGCATGGGCATCCACACCTTTGCAGCAACGCATTGCCTGCATAGAAAAATTCCATGGATTGTTAGATGAAGAAAAAGACGAGCTGGCAAAAACACTTACTTCAGAAATGGGTAAACCCTTGCAACAATCGTACAATGAGCTGAACGGGGCGCGCACACGCATAAAATTCTTCATCGATCAATCTGAAAAATACCTGGCAGATGAATGGATCACAAATGAAGGGGCAACAAAAGAAAAGATCGTGTATGAGCCCCTGGGTGTTATCGCTAATATTTCTGCATGGAATTATCCTTACCTCGTGGGTGTAAATGTTTTTATTCCTGCGCTGATCGGCGGCAATGCAGTTCTCTATAAGCCTTC
>JBAVMD010000507.1:0-2798 GCA_049689695.1 Chitinophagaceae bacterium
TCTTAGGACTGCGAACGGCACGGATAACTTTTGTCCAGTTCTTTGCTTCAGATGCAGCCTTCTGATCTTTTGATTTGATCGCGGTTTTTGCTTGCTTTGCCATGATAACTCGATTTACATTAGCTGATCAGCTAATAAGCTAATTATTTAATTTCTTTATGTACAGTATACTTTTTCAGTATAGGATTGTACTTCTTCAGCTCCAGTCTTTCCGGAGTGTTCTTCTTGTTCTTAGTGGAAATGTAGCGGCTTGTGCCTGGCTGTCCACTGTGTTTGTGCTCGGTGCATTCCATGATTACCTGAACACGGTTTCCTTTCTTTGCCATGATAGAATTTTTAGATTTTTTCTCCTGCGGCTCTCAGTTCTTTTACCACCACATACAAGCCACGCTTGTTGATGGTACGCAATCCATCTGCAGATACCTTTAAAGTGATCCATTTGTCCTCTTCAGCAAGGTAAAATCGCTTGGTCTGCAAATTAGGCAGAAACCTGCGCTTGGTCTTAATGTTTGAGTGCGATACACTATGACCAGTCATTGGGACCTTACCTGTAACCTGACATACTCGTGCCATTATTGAAATTTTAAGGACGGCAAAGGTAGGGGTTATTGTTGAAATTTGTTCATTTTCGTGCAAGAAAATGTTATTAAATTATTGATTATTAGTTATTGATTCTTTACCTGATCGCAATTTCGCCAAACAAATAATAAATAATTAATAATCAATAATAAAATTTAAGGAGGCACGCTTTTTTCTTTGAGGGCTGATAGCGTACTTCATCAACGGGATTTTTTTAACTTACCGTGAGTTATTTCGACAGTCCACATAAGATCATGAAAAAAAATATTGTCAGGGACATCAGCTGGTTATCTTTTAATGCAAGGGTGCTTCAGGAAGCGGCAGACCCCACTGTTCCTCTAAGGGAGCGGGTAAAGTTTCTCGGCATTTTCTCCAACAACCTGGATGAATTTTTCCGGGTAAGGGTAGCCACGCTCAAAAGAATGGCTGAGTTCGGTGGAAAAAAGAAACTGGACATGCACCTGGAAGAGTCGCCCGACAAGATACTGGAAGAGATCCAGGCCATTGTGCTTGAACAACAGAGCGATTTTAACCGGATATGGAATGGCATTTTCGATGAGCTTCAAAAGGAAAAGATATTCCTCGTTACAGAACGCCAGCTTAATAAAGAACAACAGCGTTTCATAAAGAATTACTTTGAAGATGAGATCCGCTCGAACATCATTCCCCTAATGATTGAAAGCATTCCGAAATTCCCTTATCTCCGAGATAAATCTATTTATCTGGCCGTTGTACTTTCCCGCAAGGATGGCTCTATGCGCCGGAAATATGCCCTGATAGAGGTGCCAAGCCGGGTGCTGGGCCGGTTTGTGCAGTTGCCTTCAAACACCGGGGAGCATCATATTATTCTGCTGGAAGACATCATCCGCTATAATCTGAAGAGCATTTTCAGTTATTTTGGTTACGACCGGTATGACTCCTGGGTATTCAAGCTTACGAAGGATGCCGAGATCGATATGGATAACGACATCTCTACTTCCCTTATCCAAAAAATTGAGAAAGGAGTTAAGAACAGGCGTAAGGGCAAACCTGTACGTTTTGTATACGATAAGGAAATGGACCAGGGCCTGCTGGCCTACCTCATCCGCCGGCTCGACCTCACCAAGCAGGGAGCAATGATCCCCGGTGGACGCATCCATAACTTCCGGCATTTTATGGATTTTCCGGAAGTGTTTACCAAAAGAAGCCAGCGGAAAAAGCCGTTCCTGCATCCCCTGCTGCTGAAAACATCCCGTGTAACAGACATCGTGCTGCAGAAAGACATCATGCTGCATTTTCCCTATCATTCTTTCAATCCCGTAATAGATATGCTGCGCGAAGCAGCCATGGACCCGGATGTAATTGCCATTAAGCTTACCTGTTACCGGCTGGCGCAGAATTCAAAGGTTATTAATGCCCTGATCAATGCCGTGCGCAATGGCAAGCAGGTAACAGTAATGATGGAACTGCGCGCAAGGTTTGAGGAAGAAGCCAATCTTGAATGGAAAGAACGGCTCGAGGAAGAAGGAGTGAAAGTGCTCATCAGCATACCTGACCTGAAAGTGCATGCGAAGCTCGGCCTTATCAGGAAGAAAGTGAACGATCGCATCATAAGCTATGGCTTTGTAAGCACCGGCAACCTCAATGAAAAAACAGCCACAGTGTATGGCGATCACTGCCTGCTTACCGCCAATAAAGCCATTATGGCCGATGTGAACCGTATGTTCATTTACCTGGAAAAGAATAAGGATGGCGTCCCTTTGCTGAAATTATGCCAGACGCTTATCCCCTGCCCGATCAGCCTGCGCAAAGAGCTGGAAAAAATGATCAACCGCGAGATCAAATTCGCAAAGAATGGCGCCCAGGCTTGCATCATTTTAAAAATGAATTCTCTTGCAGATCACGAATTGATCTCGAAATTATATGAGGCGGCAAAGTCAGGCGTGGAAATAAAACTCATTGTGCGTGGTATCTTCTGCATGTATACCCAGAACAAAAAATTTGTTTATCCCATTAAGGCCATCAGCATTGTAGACGAGTATCTCGAACATGCGAGGGTATTCATATTTCACAATGGAGGCGATGAAAAAGTCTATATATCTTCTGCCGATTGGATGGTGCGCAACCTGGATCACCGGGTAGAAGCAACCTGTCCTGTTTTTGATGACAACATCAAGAAAGTGATACGGACCATACTCGAAATTCAGATGAAGGATAATGTGAAGGCAAGGATACTGGAC
>JBAVMD010000508.1:0-6109 GCA_049689695.1 Chitinophagaceae bacterium
GGTGTTTGGTTCGATATTGTAAACATGCAGACCACTCCAAAAAATTATCGCGAAGCGTCTGCTTCGTGCATGCTCGTTTATGCGTTGGCGAAAGGTATAAGAAAAGGATATCTTCCTGCTTCTTATCTTTCATCGGCACAAAAAGGCTACCAGGGCATTGTTAAAGAATTTATTGAAACAGATGCTTCCGGTCAAACCAATCTTAAAGGCACAGTTTCTGTATCCGGCCTCGGTGGTAATCCCTACCGTGATGGCAGCTTCGATTACTATATGAGCGAGAAAGTGATCGTGAACGATCCTAAAGGAATGGGCGCTTTCATTAAATGCGCAGTTGAAATGGAAATGGTGCCAACGCTTTCTTCAGGCAAAGGAAAGACTGCGGTATTGGATTATTATTTCAATAACGAATGGAAAAAAGATGCCACCGGTACAATGGTACGTTACCATTATACCTGGAACGATAAAAGCAATAGCGGCTTCGCCATGATGGGTGATGTGTTCAACATTAATGGTGTTAAAACTGCTGCGCTTGAAACAGCGCCTGATGCAAACAACCTGAAGAATGCGAACTTTTATATTATTGTAGATCCCGATACAAAGAAGGAAACAGAAAATCCCAATTTCATTCAGCCGCAGCATGCAAAAGCAATTGCTGATTGGGTAAAAGCCGGCGGTGTGCTGGTGCTGATGGGCAATGATATGAACAATGCGGAGTTTGATCACTTCAACCAGCTCGCGGGTTTGTTCGGCTTGCATTTTAATCTCACCAACTATCACCAGGTGATCAATAACCAATACGAGCAGGGCGCATTCAATATCACAGCCGGTCATCCCATCTTCAAAACATCAAAAAAAATCTTTGTAAAAGAACTGGCTACGCTGAATGTTGGCAAGCCATCGGATGCAGTGCTTAAAGACAGCGGCCAGGTTATGATGGCCGCATTTAAACATGGTAAGGGTACCGTGTTCGCCATTGGCGATCCCTGGTTGTACAATGAATATGTGGATGGAAGGAAATTGCCTGCAGAATATGAAAACTACAAGGCTATGGCCGACCTGGTAAGATGGCTTATAAAGCAATCGCCAAAAAAATAAATGCGCAATAAGCTTACGATATTTTTGATGGGTTTGCTGATATGCTGTTGCCAGGTAACAGCACAAAAGAAGCTTGTTGTTTCGCAAAATGGCAAAGGAGATTTTAAATCTATACAGGCTGCCATTAACAGTCTTCCTGATTCTTCCGCAGCGCCTGCAACCATTTTCATAAAGAAAGGCGTATACCGCGAAAAGCTGTACATCGAAAAACACAATATCATTCTTCAAGGCGAGGACTTAAGCAATACCATCATTACACAATCCATTGCACGCGATGCATGGCGTTGCCGGCATATTGAAGACTGGGGCGTTGCAACGGTCAACGTGGATGGCAACGACATTACTTTTAAGAATCTCACCATTATAAATAATTATGGTTTTGAAACAAAGAAGGAAGTGATCATTGATTGTCCTTCGGATACGGTAACCCGCCGTAAAGCCATATCAGCATCAGGTCACCAGATGGCCTTGCGAACTATGAGCGCTACAAGGTTCAAAGCCATTAACTGTCACTTCAAAGCATTTGGCGGCGATACTGTAAGCCCGTGGAATGTAGAAGGTGGGCTTTTTTATTTCAAGGACTGCATCATGGAAGGCGGCGTTGATTTTTATTGTCCGCGTGGATGGGCTTATGCAGAGAATTGCGAGTTCATTGCGCATACCGGCGTTGCCGCCATCTGGCACGATGGATCAAAGCATGAAGATTCAAAAACAGTTTTAAAGAATTGCAGGTTCAAGGGGTTTGACAATTTCAAGCTGGGGCGTTACCATCGTGATGCGCAGTTTTACCTGATCAATTGCAGCTTTGCGGCCAACATGGCCAACGAAGCTATTTATCGCGTACCTACCACCAACACTATTTTGTGGGGGCATCGCGTGTATTATTACAATTGCCACAGGCAGGGTGGAGATTATGCATGGCATGCAGATAATCTTTCCGCTGCACCCGGTTCGCCCAATGCAGAAGATATTACTACTGCATGGGTTTTTAAAGGAAGATGGAACCCTGCGGCGCCATAAAAATTATTCGTTACTAAAGTTGTGTATATGTTGTTATCTCGTTATACTCTAAAGAACATCATTTCAGATGATGTGATCATTCCGGGAGACGAACTGTTTGAGCTGCCGGAAAAAGTGTTGCAGTTTGGTACAGGCGTGCTGCTGCGCGGGCTGCCTGATTATTTTATTGATAAAGCAAACCGCCAGGGCATCTTCAACGGAAGAGTAGTGGTGGTAAAATCTACAGACCATGGCGATTCTTCAGCCTTCGATAAGCAGGATGGTTTGTACACAGTTTGTGTTCGCGGCCTGGAGAATGGTGCGCGGGTAGAAGAGAATATCATTAACTCGTCTATCAGCCGTGTATTGAGCGCAAAAGACGACTGGACCAAGGTGCTGGAATGCGCGCACAATCCAAATATGCAGATCATTATTTCAAATACTACGGAAGTAGGCATTCAGCTGGTGAACGATGATGTGCGCCGTCACCCGCCTGTTTCTTTTCCCGGTAAGCTGCTCGCATTTTTATACGAGCGTTACCAGGCTTTCAACGGCAGTGTGCAGAGCGGGATGGTCATTGTGCCAACTGAGCTGATACCTGATAATGGAAAGAAGCTGGAATCGATTGTGCTTGAACTGGCACATCTCAACGGGCTTTCAGACGAGTTCATTCAATGGCTGGAAGAATCCAATCATTTCTGTAATTCATTAGTGGATAGAATTGTTCCCGGCAAGCCTGCGGCAGAAGATCGCACAAAGCTTGAAAGCGAATTGGGTTACCAGGACCAGTTGCTCACCATGTCTGAAGTATACCGGTTATGGGCAATCGAAGGTGATGCTCATGTAAAAGAAGTTTTATCATTTGCACAGGCTGATGAAGGCGTTATCATTGAACCCTGCATTGACCTGTACAGGGAATTGAAGCTTCGCTTGCTGAACGGCACGCATACTTTAAGTTGTGGCCTTGCATTCCTGGCCGGCTGCGAAACGGTAAAAGAAGCCATGGATGATGAAATGATGTCTTCATTCATTGCAGATCTTATGCAGAACGAATTGGCGCCTGCTATTCCTTTTGAAGTGGAATTGTACAAAGCGCGTGATTTTGGCGCGAAGGTTCTTGACAGGTTTCGCAACCCGCACATCAGGCATCTGTGGCTGAACATTACCGTTCAGTACAGTTCTAAAATGAAGATGCGCAACATACCGGTGCTGTTGAATCATTACAATTCTTCCGATAGTGCTCCCGAGCTATTCTCACTTGGGTTTGCGGCTTATTTGCTGTTTATGAAAGCCGTAAAAAAAGAAGGCAACAAGCATTTTGGTGAGCGGAATGGATCGTTTTATTTAATCGATGACGAAAAGGCCGCTGATTTTTACAATAAATGGAATAATTTCAGTGTTCCCCAACTGGTTGAACAGGTATTGAGAGATACGGCTTTCTGGGGAGCAGACCTGAACGCATTACCAGGCTTTACGCAGGCTGTTACAGAAAAACTGGAAACACTCATGCAACAGGGCGTAAAACAAGCTTTTGAAAACGTTCAGGCAAAAAGAGTGTTGGTTTAATTATGAAACAAAACATTGTAAAGGTTCATCCTGACGATAATGTGCTGGTAGCGCTTACCAACCTTGCAAAAGGTGAGCGTGTTGCCAGCAATGGCACCGAACTGGTGTTGCACGATAATATTCCCGCCAAGCACAAATTTGTAACTGCCGATCTGCAGAAAGGCGATGCCATCTTCATGTATGGCGTGCTGGTAGGAAAGGCTGAGACAACCATTCCTAAAGGTGGCCTCATTACTACTTCCAACGTAAAGCATGCCGCCAGTGAATACCATCTTGGTGAAAGGAAGCTTCGTTGGAACATGCCCGATGCATCAACCCTGAAGCAAAAAACTTTCATGGGTTATCATCGTGCAGACGGCAGGGTAGGCACGGCCAATTATTGGTTGGTGGTGCCAATGGTATTCTGTGAAAACAGGAATTTGGATGTATTGCGTGAAGCATTGGTGAACGACCTTGGTTATGGCCGTAACAACACTTATAAGCTGCAGGCGCGTCACCTTGTAGATCTGTACAAGTCCGGCCAGAGCGTAGATGATATTCTGAACGCACCACTCGATGCTGAGCAATATTCTTCCACTGCGCAACGCTTGTTCCCGAATGTTGATGGTATTAAATTCCTCACACATACCGGCGGCTGCGGCGGTACACGCCAGGATGCCCAAGCCTTATGCGGTCTGCTGGCAGGCTATATTACGCATCCCAACGTAGCGGGAGCTACGGTCTTAAGCCTCGGGTGCCAGAATGCACAGGTAGATATTCTTCTTGATGAAATAAAAAAACGCGATGCGGCTTTCAGCAAGCCGCTCTACATACTGGAGCAGCAGAAAGTAGGAAAGGAGTCAGATCTTCTTTCACAAGCTATCAAACAAACATTCGCAGGTCTTGTAAAAGCGAATGAATATAAACGTGAGCCTGCACCCATCAGCAAACTGTGCATCGGTTTGGAATGTGGTGGGTCAGACGGGTTCTCCGGCATTTCTGCCAATCCTGCCATCGGTTATACTTCTGACTTGCTGGTAGCAGCTGGTGGTTCCGTTATTCTTTCTGAATTTCCTGAGCTCTGCGGAGTAGAGCAGGAGTTGAGCGACCGTTGCGTGAACAATGAAACGGCAGAGCGATTCGGTAAACTGATGAAGACCTATGGCGAAAGGGCAAAGGCAGCAGGTTCAGGGTTCGACATGAATCCATCACCTGGAAATATTAAGGATGGATTAATAACTGATGCCATCAAATCTGCCGGCGCTGCAAAGAAGGGAGGGACCTCGCCTGTTGTAGCTGTGCTGGACTATCCTGAGCTGGTAACAAAGCCAGGACTGAACTTGTTATGCACACCGGGCAATGACGTTGAATCAACTACCGCTGAAGTAGGCTCCGGCGCTACGGTGGTGCTCTTTACTACGGGATTGGGCACGCCTACCGGCAATCCCATAACGCCTGTGGTGAAAATAGCCAGCAATACAATTCTCTACAATCGAATGAGCGATATTATCGATGTGAATACCGGTTCCATTATAGAAGGAGAGGAAACCATTGAACAGGCGGGTGAACGCATACTGGATTACATTATTAAAGTAGCCAGTGGTGAAGTGCAGGTAAGCGCGGTGCGTCATGGCCAGGATGATTTTATTCCCTGGAAGCGCGGTATTTCTTTATAAGGCATTTTTCATTTTTCATCCCTGATCTAAATAAAACCCGATCAAACCTTGAAAAAATTTCTGGACGAAAATTTTCTGCTTAATACAAAAACTGCGCAGCGTCTTTACCATGAGTACGCCGTAAAGATGCCCATCATAGATTATCATTGCCATTTACCGCCCGACCAGATTGCAAACGATCTTAATTTCAAGAACCTCACGCAGGCATGGCTGTACGGCGATCATTATAAATGGCGGGCTATGCGTACCAATGGCGTGAATGAAAGTTATTGCACCGGAGACAAGGGCGACTATGAAAAGTTTGAAAAATGGGCAGCGACTGTTCCATACACGCTTCGCAACCCGCTTTTTCATTGGACACACCTGGAGTTGCAGCGTTATTTTGATGTGCATGAATTATTGAATGCTGACAGTGCCCGCAGCATTTATGATACCTGTACAGAAAAGCTGCAACAAAAAGAATATTCTGTGCGTGGATTGTTGCGCAGGATGAATGTAAAAGTGGTTTGCACTACGGATGATCCCATAGATTCATTAGAGCATCATCAGAAGCTGAAGGATGATGGTTTTGAAATTCAGATACGTCCGGCATATCGTCCGGATAAAGCAATGAATGCAGACGATGCGACGGCGTTCACCAGTTATGTATCAAAACTGGAATCGGTAGCGGGTGTATCCATCGGTTCTTACAATGAATACCTGGATGCGCTGAAAAAGCGTCACGATTTCTTTGCTACGCTCGGATGTTCTGTTTCAGATCATGGCCTTGAGCAGGTGTATGCTGATGACTACAC
>JBAVMD010000509.1:0-10289 GCA_049689695.1 Chitinophagaceae bacterium
CGCATTTTATATACCGGTTTTTTTATCACTGGTTATTTCATTGGTGATCGGCTGGTTTTTCCTGAGGAAAAAAATTTTTTAGACAAATCGCGGATAACGTTTATGAAATTTCAACTGTGGCAATTGATGTTAATAATGATGCTGGCAGCCTGCAATGGAAACAACAACGCATCAACCAGCGAAGAGGATAACCTTGGCATTAAAAGCGCAACCGAAAAACGCGAAGCAAATCTTGCTATGATAGCGGAATTAAAAAGCACGGTAGAGGATGGAGACCTTGTTCTCCGCTCGGGCACCGATTTTTCGAGCGAGCAGGTAAAGCTGTTCTCCAGAAAAGATCAAACTTATTCTCATGGGGGAATTGCATTTCACGACAGCGGCGATGTTTATATTTATCACATAGTGCCGGATTATTTGCGCATCACCAATAAAGCAAGGAAAGAAAAGCTCGATTCATTCTGCAATCCTTCGCAAAATACGGCCCTTGGCCTGGCGAGGTACAATATAGACAGCGCAGAGAAAATGATCTTTCGTGATTACCTGGTTATGCAGTACAATAGAAAAGTACCATTCGATCCCATGTTCGATCTTACCAATGACGACAGCATGTATTGTTCCGAAATGATCCGGAACGGTTTGATACTCGCTACAAAAGGACGTGTTACAATCGAAACACACCGGTTCACGGATCGCAATAAACTTAAAATGATAAAGCAGCATGTAAAGCTGTCTGATAAAGAGATCCTGGGCAGGGAGTTTGTTCCTATCGATAATTTATACCTGAACCCAAACTGCCGCTTACTGAAAAGGTTTATTTACGAATAATATTTAGTTGGAAAAAGCATTACAGATCTATACCGACGGTGCATCACGCGGCAATCCCGGCCCCGGGGGATATGGCGCTATCCTGATATGGGGAGCCACCCGCAAAGAATTATCGGGCGGCTACCGCAAAACCACTAATAACCGCATGGAGCTAATGGCCGTTATCAAGGCCCTGGAAGCGCTGAAAAAGGAAGGATTGAGCATCAATATTTTTTCAGACAGCCAATATGTTGTAAGGGCAGTTTCTGAAGGCTGGCTGCGCAACTGGATAGCTACTAATTTCAAAGGCGGCAAGAAGAACAGGGACCTCTGGATGGAGTATCATGAGCTTGCAAAAAAACACAATATCCGGTTCACCTGGGTGAGAGGGCATGCAGACAATCCATTAAACAACCGGTGCGATGAGTTGGCCACGGCCGCAGCGGATGGTGGTGGTTTGTTGGTGGATGAAGGATATGAGGCTGGCGCCTAAGGGACAAGGGACAAGCAACAAGGCACAAGAACAACAAGCAACAAATAATAAGTAACAAGCATCAAGAAGAGTAAATTATAATTAAAAAAAGAACCTCCCGGAATGGGAGGTTTAATTTTTTAAGCGACCTGTTTAGGTATTATTATTTGCCTTTTGATGCTTATTTAGCCATAGCAATTTCCATTTCTCTCCTCTTCACCAGCATATACGTCCCGAACAGCAAGGCTGAGAAAATCAGCGTAGCCATCAGTCCGCCGCGGTAAAAAGGAAGTCCGTCAGCATAGCACATCATCAATCCCTCGAAAGTCTTAGGACGTTGCCAGCCGCCTCCGCCGATCCATACGCTGAAATTGGATACGAGGAAATAAAGGGTGGGTGCAAGAAATGAGAAGCTGACAACGGTGCCAACTCTTATATTCTTCATTAAAAAGCCCAGGCAGGTAATACCCACAAACCAAAGGTAATTGGTCCATTGGCCTGAATAAAAGCCTTTTGTATCGCTTAACCCGTTCAGGTACAACATTTGGTACAGCAGGTCAGACAGAAACAGGGAGAATATCGGGAGTGCAAAAGCCCATTTTTTATCCTTGATAACCGCTCCGCCAAACAGGGCCATGGCGAGGTGTGGGGCAAAACCCCATGGACGGTCCGGAATTACGCGATAAAGCGCAGCAACAACGATCAACAAAACAAATACGAGCAGTACATTTTTATTCAGCTTCATAACATTAGGTATGGATTGCAAAAATAAATGAATTGACCGTAAAATGGCGGTTTAGATTTATTCACGTATTGTGGACAGGTACGCTTGCCCTGAAAACCTCCAGGTCGGCCATTGCCTGCAACTGTGCCGGTTGAGCCCTGAATACCACGGCCGCCTCCCCTCTATGCAATTCGAGCTGCTGTTCGCCGCATTCCAGTTTAAGACTTCCTTCCGTTACCAGCAGGATGTCGGTTGTGTCGGTGGAAAACGATGCGATGCCGCCTTCTTCCAGTTCAAAAGCGCTCAGCTCAAAATCATTGGCCGGGGTTTTATACACGCGTTCGCCATTTTCTACTGTGCCCTGTATGATCCAGGGATCAACCGGTTCAAAAAGAACATGCTTCATCAATTCATCTATATCGATATTTTTAGCGGTGAGCCCACCGCGCAGTACGTTATCAGAATTGGACATGATCTCCACGTTCTGACCCTCCAGGTAAGCATGCAGAATGCCGGCATCCTGGAAAATGGCCTCGCCTTTATTTAACTGCACCAGGTTAAGCAGGTAAATGGAAAATATGCCGCGGTCGATATTGCTTTGCTGACTAAAAGTTAGTGCTGCACGTGCAGCCCAGAAATCTTCCTGCGACCTGTTCAGCTTTTCCTGCTGGTACAAAGGAACGATGCGGTCAAGCAACGGTTGAAGTATGCTGTTTACTTTCTCCTGCGATATCGTCATTACGGTGCGGTACAGTCCTTCGTAACCGGATTGTTCAAAGATGGGTGCAAGATGTTCCAGTTCCGGAACGGACCTTAGGATTTCGGTTAACTGATCTTTTGCCTTAAAGCCGTGCAACAGCCAGAATTCGTTCAGGGCCAGCATCAGCTCGGGCTTGTGGTTATCGTCCTTATAATTTCTTTTTGGATCATTCAGTGGAATACCGCGTTCGTTTTCGTCTGCAAATCCTTTTTCCGCTTCCAGCTTTCCGGGATGCACCTGTATGGAAAGCATATCTTTTACATCGAGCACCTTGAGCAGGTAAGGCAACCGGCCGAATGCATTGCCTACCTCATCCCCTATTGTTTCTGCAGGATTATCGATGATTAATTTATTCAACGTAGTATGAACATCATCTCCAACTACTTCTGCAGGCGCGCTTTCATGTGCGCCCAGCCAGTATTCCGCTGACGGCTTATCTGAAGGTTTCTGGCCGAGCAAGGCAGGGATATACGATTTTCCTCCCCAGGCATAAGGCTGTATTTTTCCGGTTAACTTATAAATTTTCTGATCAGGCATGTTCGTATGGTGCATTTAGTATTTTACGCAGTAAAGATAAGGGCATGGCATTACACATTGAATTAGGCGCAAAAGGCGAGCAACTGGCCGAAGAATATTTTAACGGCCTGGGCTACACTATCCTGCATAAGAACTGGCGGAATGGCCGGTATGAAATTGATCTTATAGCGGAGAAAAAAGGCATACTTCATTTTATTGAAGTAAAGACAAGGCGAAGCCACAAGTTTGGATATCCTGAAGATGATGTTGACAGAACCAAGCTGCGCTACCTGATCATTGCCGGCGATAATTTCGTTCAGCAAAATCCCAAATGGAAACGCATCCAGTTTGATATTTTAGCGATAACTATTGTTGGTGAAACGCCGCAGTATCTTTTGATACAGGATGTTTATTTGTAGGTTGGTTTCACGCAAAGGAGGACGCAAGGGTGCGGAGAGAGGCTTCGCCTTTTCTAAATTCCGGGAACTTATGATTAAAAAAGGCGAAGCCTCTTGCGTCTTTGCGTGAAACCAAACCACAAACTATACACTGGCAGCGTTGCCGGTAACGATACCGCCGCGCTAATGCGGCAATTCATTCAACCAAAAGATTTCTTTCTTCTCAAACGAACAATACTTTCCTGAAAAAAATGAAAAACATTCAAGCCATGCTTTGCTCTTCCTCATACAATACATGTTTAAATTACTATTAACAGCTTACCGGTAGCTGCCAATCAAATGCCCGGCCTTGAAAGGCCTTTTATTAACCTTAAATACTTGCCAGATGAAAAATTTCACAGGCTCCAGGCTTTATTATGCCTGGCCACTTCTCCTATGTTTCTTTTTTGCGTGCAGCAAACAAGGTGTACAAACAGACAATGCTACAGCCCCGGAAATAAACAACAGCGTTTCGCTTGCAGCAGTTTCCGTTGCCATTACAAATCCCGGTTTTGAACAGGATAAAACAGGCTGGGGTGATCCTACTTTATTTGCCATTTCAACAAGCGATAAACATTCCGGCCTCAAATCGGCAAAGCTATCCGCATCGGGAAACAGGTTTCAACAGGCTGTTCCCGTAACGGCCAACACCAATTATGTTTTGACCGCATGGATACTGGGCAAAGGAACCATCGGTGCCAAAAGCGGTTCCACTGTATTGAGCAGCAAAGGTGGCACTTTCAGCGTTTGGACACAGGTAACCGTGAATTTTAATTCCGGATCTGCAACTTCAATTACACTTTATGCAGCTTACAATGCAGGCGAAGGACGCTTTGATGATTTTGCGCTGGAGGAAGGAACAGGCACTACACCTACCGCACCTGCTGCTCCTTCATCATTAACTGCAACTGCCAGCGGTTCGTCCATTATCAATGTAAGCTGGACAGACAACAGTAATAACGAAACAGGTTTTAAACTCGAACGCAAAACAGGATCAGCCGGCACATGGAGTGAAATTGCAGGCGCCATTGCAGCCGGTGCCACTACTTATTCCAACACAGGCTTAACAGCCAGCACTACTTATTACTATCGCGTACGCGCTTACAATGCAACAGGCAACAGTGCCTACAGCAATGAGGCTTCTGCAACCACAGGCGCAACCGGAGGGTCTTTGCCCGCGAACATTCTTAACCTCACCAATTGGAAGATCACTCTGCCGATTGATGGTTCAGACAGCGGAGGCGATGCAGATGAGATCAAGCAACCGCAGCTTGCCACCTACTCCATCGATCCTTATTTTAAAAACAATTCTACCAACACGGGTGTGCTTTTCCGCGCACATACAGGCGGCGCTACCACCAGTGGTTCCGGCTACCCGAGAAGTGAACTGAGGGAAATGACCAGTAATGGTACTACCAACGCAAGCTGGTCTTCAGGCTCCGGTACGCATACGATGGAGATCGATCAGGCCATAACGCATCTTCCGGTAGTGAAGCCGCATATTGTAGCGGGACAAATACACGATGGAAGTGATGATGTGATCGTGTTTAGATTGGAAGGACCAAAACTTTTCATCGACATCAATGGCAGCGACGGGCCAACGCTTAACAGCGCTTATGTTCTTGGCACACGCTTTAAAGTAAAGTTTGTGGTATCGGGCAACCAAACGAAGTGCTATTATAACGATGTGTTGAAGTACACGCTCAGCAAATCTTATTCAGGAGCATATTTCAAAGCCGGAGCTTATACGCAATCATCGTGTACAGGAACGCCGGGTTCTTCTGAATCGTGCAGTGCGTATGGAGAGGTTGTGATTTATAATGTGACGGTTACGCACCAGTGATGTATAAAGAAGGAACGCGGATTGTCAGGATCTTTTAGGATTGATTAGGATTAGTTGTTGCAATTACTTGTTCACTCAAAGTATCATGCACCATCCTAATAAATCCTGACAGATCCTGACAATCCGCGTTCCCTTTTTTTTTAAAAAAGACAACCTCCAACTAATTCAAATGCTCCTCCGGCGTATTCGTTCTCCCCGCATTTCCTCCCCACATATTCCAACCCGTTATACCCGCATCCCCTGTATTGATCGCATACATTCGGCCATTGGTAGTGGTAACAAATATCCATCCTTTGTCAACCACCGGCTGATATCTAACAGGATTACCAACCTTGTATTTCTTTACCACTTTTCCTTCTTTTTCATCTATCACCAATACTTCTCCTGTGAACGTTGCCACTATGATATGCCCGTTTGCATAAACAGGGGGTGTTCCCAGAAATCCTCCTTCGGCTGCAAGATCGCCGCCGAGTCTGTGCTTCCATTTCACCTTGCCTTTTTCATCAGTACAAACTATTTCATCACCCATGGTATTATAGAGATGCCCTTTCTGGTATACGCCTCTCGAGCCCTGGAACGCCTGTAAAGATGAAACGTTCGATTGGCCAATGTTATCGTGCGCGGCTTTCCAGTTAGAGTTTGAAGGCGCTCCGGAAGCAAAACCATTACCGGCATCCATAAGCGCAGCATTATTTTTGAGCTTCGACTGTGTTTGCACTTTTCCGTCGAGATAATCTGCGCGCTTCTTATATACCTCTTTCTTTTGTATACCATAGCCAAACACTACGGATTCACTTACCATGCTGTCTTTCTTATCATCGCTTCTGCGGCTCATTACCAATTGATTGTTTTTTGCAAACACAGGTGCAGAGGTAGCGCGTATAGCGCGTGCTTCCAGGAACTTACCGGTCTTTTGTTCTACTTTATACAATGCGCCGGAAAAAGTAGTTACATACAGCAGGTCATCTTTTGCAACCGGGGCCGACATCACATCGCTATCTATCCATTTCTGCCAGAGTATCTTTCCCGTTTTGAGCTCAATAGCTATCAGCACATGCGTTGGAATGATCTGCTGAGAGGATGAGTCATCTTTTATAATTACTCCCTGCCCTTCATAAGCTGCAGGATAAGCTGTGAACACAATGCCATTGGCAATAGCGGGCATCGACATCAGCGGATCACCTAACCAGTACGACCAGATCTGTTTACCGGTTGCAAGATCGCATGCAAATATGGTACAGGATTCCGTATTGAAAACAATGATGCCGTCCTGAATAGCGGGAGATGAAGGGCCATCATCGTCCAGGTTGATGCCCCATTTATTCTGGCCTGTGGCTGCATCAAAAGCATAATACTGCTTGCTTCCAAAACCGCCGCTCACTACGATCTGTCCGTTTGCCACGGCAGGTGTAGGCACAATGGTGGTAGACGGAAGCTTAATGCAGTAACCATCTTCTGTTTTTTCCAGGTAGTTATTGATAGTCGTGTTGGTCACATGACCTGTACGAAAAGTTTTCGGAGGACGTGTTCGTTCGTTGCTGTTAAGCGCAAGAATGCCGGGGAGAATATCGCGGTCATCTGCTGAATCTATTGCGCTGTTCATGACAGCGGAAGAATAATCAGCGATGAAATGCCGGGCAGTCAGCAGGCTGAAACAGAGGCCCAGGCCTGTAACAATGAGGCTAACCTTTTTCATGATAAAAATGTTTTAGAGGGATATGCTGGAAAGATGCGGCGGCTGAGAGGATTACATAAGGGGAATGCTTAGAGAAACGTTAAGAGCGAGGCTTCGCCTTTTTCAATCACAACATTTCCTGACCTAAAAAAGGCGAAGCCTCTGTAGTTTGTGGATTGTTTTCACGCAGAGGCGCAAAGGAAGACGCAGAGACGCAAAGAGAGCGCAGAGGCGTCGCCTTTTTTATCCGCAAGAACCCGGGATTTAAAAAAGGCGAAGCCTCTCACTCTTCCCCGAAATGAAAAAATTTATATTTCTTTTCCCAAATAAGATCATCTACATATTTGTAAAGGGAATCTGCAAGGGGAACTTCGTAATTATTTATCCTGATCGTCTTGCTGCCCACGTTTGAATCGTATATGCTAATAACAGAATTCAGTCCATCCATTACATTGCTGTCCTCATAAAATTCTTTGAGCCCATAAATGTTCAGCCCCCGGCATCGTTGGCGAAACATGTCAAGTTCTTCCCTGGAAAGTGCGCGTTTGTAAACTATTTTTTCCGAGCAATTTGTAAGATCGCAGTTCGTACGCACTTCAACACGGTAATTGTTTACGGAGTAATAAACAGTAAGGCCGGCGCCTCCTGCGTAATGCCGCATCTTTACCATAAAGAGACCGGCGCCGCCAGGCCCGCAGTTAAACCCGATAAAGCTTAGAATTATAAATGCCAGTAAAAGTTTCATGCTCAACTATTGAAACGGGGATCATTGCGCTTGCAGCCACTTCCACTGTTGCATTTCCCATTCCCTCCATGCATCCCGCTCTCCCTGCAGCCATTTCTGATAATACTTGAGTATAACGCCAGACATCGAATCAGGATGCATAAAGCCCCCGTTCAGATCGAGAAAATATTTTTTTAACCTGCCGGCACCCCACAACTGCCAACGGTTCCTTAAGTACATTCCGAGAGACATGTGAAGTTCTCTGCCATGCTTTTTTACACTGCGCTTGTGTTTAGGTGATAAGATTTTATCCAATTCGATAAAACAATCCACCAGGTTGGATGGAATATATTTACCATCAACAGAATCACGCTTTAACGCTTCTTCGTACAATTTCTGGCGCTCTTCACGCAGGTCTGCGTAGTATTTCAATTCCACTTCAAGCTGTATATCTTCATTATTGAGATACCGGTGGTAACATGCCAGCAGCAGGTAGTAATAGTCGTCTGAATTAGGCCGTATTCCGCTTTCCTCGAGATCTTCAGCCATCTTGCAGACAAGGCTGTAATCAAATCCATCTAACAATCCTTTTTCCCATCGTGAAGTATTACGCAAACTGTCTACCGGCAAAATCTTTATACTGTCTTTTTTTGATTGGGCTAAATGAGCATCGTACTTTTTAAATAGGTCAGTAACGGACACAGGCTTGTATAATGTATCAGACTGCGCTACGGAAAACAGGTAACAACATATCAAGACTATAGTTAAAATGGGACGGGGCATATTAAAAGCGGTATTAGGCTACAACCCTTCAACCCAAACCATCATTCTCTCTACCATTTTATAAGTAGCAGGGCAATACTCCACATTCTGCTTGTACACGTGCATGTAATCGATCATGCGGCGCTTGGTATGATGAGGAAAACCGGCGCAGTCGGTGGGACGCACCTCGTAAATAGAACATTTGTTATCTGCCAGGTTGAGGAACTGGCAGGGCTGACTTTTATTCATCCAGTCGCCATCACGCTTATCGAGATACAGCCATTTTTCTTTGAACGCCGATGGCGTCATGTTGAGATGCGCGGAAATCCGTTTGATATCCTGCGGGGTAAATGTGGGAGACATCGTTTTGCAACAGTTGGCGCAGCTCAGGCAATCCACTTCCTGCCATACGGCCCGGTCACTAAGAGCAGCGGCGGCATCCATTTTACGCGGGGCGCTTTTTTCAAGCCTGGTAAGAAAACTTCTGAACCTTCTTTTGTTGTGTCGGACCTTTCCCCTGAATGATCTCAAATTAACTGGCAACATCTTTATTGGAATTGGAAAATTGAATACTAATATTGACCAACGAAAATAAAGGTTTCGATACAGAAAACCGTCAAATTACTATTCACACTATGTGGGAACCGTACAGAAAAGGTTTCAGGGCTTACCTGCAGTTGGAAAAGTCCTTATCGGAGAATTCGATAGAGGCTTATGCCCGCGACCTGGAGAAGCTTACACAGTTCCTGCAATCCTCCGGTAAGCTCAAAACTCCGGCTGAGCTTGAGTTTGCAGACCTTCAGTTATTTGTACGATGGATTGCCGACCTTGGCATGACCGCTACATCACAGGCCCGCATCATTTCCGGCATCCGGCAGTTCTACCGCTATTGCCTTATAGAACAGGTAACCAAAACAGATCCTACCCTGCTGCTGGAAGCGCCCAAGTTGAAACGGTCGCTGCCCGATGTATTGAGCTTTGCTGAAATTGAGGCAATCATTAACCAGGTAGACAGAAGCACAGCGGAGGGCGAAAGAAACAAAGCCATATTGGAAACGATGTACAGTTGCGGGCTGCGCGTGAGTGAGGTCACAGGGCTGCAATTATCTAACCTTTATCTCGAGGTAGGATTCATCCGTGTGATAGGCAAGGGAGATAAAGAGCGGCTGATACCCATTGGCAGCAGCGCCGTGAAGCACATAAATATTTATAAAGAAAACATCAGGAAGAAGCAACCGGAAAAACCGGGCAATGAAGACATTCTTTTCCTGAACCGCCGCGGCAGCAAGCTAAGCCGCGTGATGATCTTTTACATCATTAAAGACCTTGCAAAGAAAGCAGGGATTACCAAGAACATTTCTCCGCATACTTTCCGGCATTCATTCGCAACGCATCTTGTAGAAGGCGGCGCAGACCTCCGCGCTGTGCAGAAAATGTTAGGACATGAAAGCATTACCACTACAGAGATCTATACGCATGTGAACAGGGAGTTTTTGCGGGAGACGCTGCATTTGTTTCATCCTGCGTTTAAAGTTTAAAGTTTCGGGTTTAAGGTTTCGGGTTCTTCTCTGT
>JBAVMD010000510.1:0-3262 GCA_049689695.1 Chitinophagaceae bacterium
ACTCGAAGAACAGAAAGTAAAAGTGAAGCTGAGCGACCTTGTAAAGCGATTGATTGAACAGGTTTCTTTTGAAGCAAGAGGAAGCGAGCTTGTTGATAAGAAGAGCGGTGTGAGCGCCAGGCTAAGCATTGCCGCTTATGAAAATGCAGTAAGCTCGGCAGAGCGCAGAGCCATCATCAATAAAGAAAAAGAAACGCAGGTGTGGATCAGCGATCTGAGTGGCATCATTCCTTCTATCACCGGAAAAATAGAACTGGTATATGAAGGTGAACAGGAAGGCCCCTACCAGGTTGCGCTGAACCTGATGGACAAAGCGATGCGCACACAATTTGCGACGTACTTCCCCAACCCTGATCAATTGAAAAAAAGAAAAGGAAAGGAAGGCCAGCCGCAGGCGGACAATCCTTATCGCGCCATCACCAGTTGGTTCGACAAAGGCAATTCCATCAACCTGTTTTTTAATACCGGCGATGAAGAAAAGATGCAGCAGTTGTACAAGGTAGACGGGTTGCATGCTTTTGTTAAGAAACATTTCAAGCATACGAATGAAAAGGAAGCTGCGCTGCTGATGGAGTTTGTGCTTCATGGGCTGGCGGCTTATTCACTCATCAGTAAAAAAATGGTGGAAGGTAGAATAGAGTTCAAAGATCTGATGGGCTCTATGCTCAACATCGGCACAGGCTCGTCTTATTCCGATGATGATTATGATGAAAATGATTTCAACAGGTAAAACAATACGGACCGGGTTTTGAGCAATGTTTCAAAACCCGGTTTTTCTTAAAACGGTGCAATGGCATAAAATTTACAGCAATCCAATAAAATATCAATAATGCTCCCCATTGGCGATGATAATTCCGACCGCACCAGGACACCCTTTATTACTTATTTACTGATTGCCGTAAACATTCTTGTTTTCGTATTTCTCCAGAAAATGGGTGAGGATACTGATTTCACAATGTCTTATTCAACCGTGCCTGCGGAGATCGTATCGGGAAGAGATCATGTAACAGATTCGAGGGTAGAGATCAACCCGATAGATGGGGAACGTTACCGGATGCCCGGCCTGGGCGTAACGGCGGTGCCGGTTTGGTTCACACTTATCATTTCCATGTTCATGCATGGAGGATGGGCGCATTTGGGCGGCAACCTGCTTTACCTATGGGTTTTCGGGGATAATATCGAGAACCGCCTGGGGCATTTCCGCTACCTGCTTTTTTACCTGGTCACAGGCATAATTGCTTCTTTAACGCATGTGTTCACTACGAGTTTCTTAGGGCACGATATGCTTGTACCGAGCCTCGGCGCATCAGGCGCTATTTCGGGAGTGCTGGGCGCATACCTGATGTTGTATCCCATGCGGCGTGTTCATGTGTTCTTTATTATCACGGTTGTATCAGTACCTGCATTGGTTGCATTGGGATTATGGATCGTATTCCAGATAGTGAATGGCATGGGTGCATTGGGCAGCGGCAGCGAGTTGGGAGGTGTTGCTTATTCGGCGCACATCGGCGGATTTATTGCAGGGCTATTGCTTATACATTTTTTTAAACCGAAAGAAGAAACGAGGGTTGTGCAGAAGCAACGGAGAGGTTTTTTTAATTAGCTAATCAAATGATATTGACTTCTCTTTCCAGCAACACACCAAACTTATCCTGCACGCTTCTTAAGATTTCCTCGCTGAGGTCATATACTTCTTTGCCGGTAGCATCTCCGTAATTCACCAGCACCAGCGCCTGTTTTGCATGGCAGCCTGCATCGCCCTTGCGTATGCCTTTCCAGCCGCATTGCTCTATCAGCCAGCCTGCGGCCAACTTCACCTCATCATCACCTACTTTATATCCAATGATCGAAGGGAATTGTTTTTTCAGTGAATCGAAAAAAGCGGCATGCACGGTAGGATTTTTAAAGAAGCTTCCTGCATTGCCGATCACTGCGGGATCGGGCAGCTTTGAAGAGCGTATGTTGATCACGGCCTGCGCTATTGCACGGATCGACAATTCCTGCACACCCATTTTTTCCAGTTCCTGCTCGATGGCCCCGTAGCTTGTATTAAATTTCGGACGCTTGTTCAAACGATAGGTAACAGATAAAATAGCGAACTCGTTTTTGTATCTCTTTTTGAAAATGCTGTCGCGGTAACCAAATTCGCAATCATGCAAAGAAAAAGTGTGCACAATCTTTTCTTTTAGATGCATGGCTTCAAGGTCATGAAACACTTCTTTGATCTCTACTCCGTAAGCCCCGATGTTTTGCATGGGCGATGCGCCAACATTCCCGGGTATGAGCGATAGATTCTCTACGCCAGCAAGATCATTTTCTATACAGTACATAACGAATGCATGCCAGTTCTCCCCCGCTCCTACTTTTACGTATACATGTTCGGAATCTTCTTTCACGGTTTCTATGCCATGTATTTCGTTCTTGAGAATAAGGCCGGGGAAGTCTTGGGTGAAGAGGATGTTGCTGCCGCCGCCAAGAATTAATGGCCCTTCGGCTTCGCTCAGGATTGGTTGGTTCAGAAGTTCAAGAAGTTCGTCAGTGTTGGTGAATTGCGCAAACTGTTTTGCAATAGCATTTATATGAAATGTATTGTATGGACGCAGGGATATGTTTTGATGTATGGTCATTGGGTCATTATAGTATGTTGGTTCGTAAGATTTCACGCAAAGTCGCAAAGGAGGACGCAAAGTCGCAAAGAGAGACTTCGCCTTTTGATGTCGCAGGTTCTTGTGCTTAAAAAAGGCGAAGCCTCTTGCGTCCCTGCGTCCTCCTTTGCGTCTTTGCGTGAAACTTCTCTTATACCGGATCAACGTCCGCTATTACAACCACGCTCCTGAACCTCCTGTCCTGGTGAATGGCCGCTATCAAATGCCGCACTGATTTCTTTACGCGATTGATCAAGACAGCATCCTTAGGCAGCTTCAACAGCAGTTCCATCAGGTACTGGTTTCGTACGCGTGAAATTACAGGCTCCGCCGGCCCGATGATATAGTTTTCAAAATCTTTTTTCAACAGATCAGCAAAAGCATTTGCTGCTGAAAGCACTACATCTTTCATCTTGTGCCGGAACGTAAGCATGATCAAACGTGTAAACGGCGGATAAGCGAAACGTTGCCTGCCATCGATCTCGAACGTAAAGAAGCTTTTATAATCGTGCTGCTGCACAAACTTCAAAACAGGATGGCTGACGTGCGCAACCTGTATCATCACCCTTCCCTGTTTATCTTTTCTTCCCGCCCTGCCGCTTACCTGTTCCATTAAT
>JBAVMD010000511.1:0-2558 GCA_049689695.1 Chitinophagaceae bacterium
ATTACAATGCAGCGGCCGGAATGGTAACCAACAGCGTGAAGTTGATCCCGTTGGGTCAACAGGATGGGCAGCAATTACTGTTTTCATTTCATGAATTGATAGAAAAATTAGCAGCGCAATCGGTATCTCCTGACCGGGAGCTGATAGGAATGTGTTGCATAGGTTTTGATATTCGTTGTATGCAACATGAGCAGTTATACTCAAGGTTGTATATGTCTTGATATAAATAACATTTTATGAGTGAGTGTAAAAAAAATTATACTTGAAGCAGGTTACAAAACTTATATTATGAACGAACGCACATACGTCAAAATAGGCATTGCGGGGCCTGTGGGATCAGGAAAAACCGCACTAATAGAAAGACTCACGAGGAAAATGAGTTCTGAATATAATTTAGGTGTAATTACCAACGATATCTACACAAGAGAGGACGCGGAGTTCCTTACAAAGAACAGCCTGTTGCCTGCTGAGCGCATTATCGGCGTTGAAACAGGTGGATGTCCACACACTGCCATTCGTGAAGACGCCAGTATGAACCTGGAAGCTGTAGATGAAATGGCTGCACGCTTTCCCGGCATCGAAATCATTTTCATTGAGAGCGGAGGCGATAATCTTTCTGCAACCTTCAGCCCTGATCTGGCTGATCTTACCATCTTCGTGATCGATGTATCCGGTGGCGATAAAATACCTAGGAAAGGAGGGCCGGGCATTACACGTTCAGACCTGCTGGTGATCAATAAGATCGATCTGGCCCCTCATGTGGGTGCAGACCTTGATGTGATGGAACGCGATGCCCGGAAAATGAGAAAAGGAGCGCCTTTTGTTTTTACAAACCTCCTATCTCTTGAAGGAATTGAAAATGTAATTAACTGGATACGTAAATATGCATTGATAGAAGAAGTGGAGGATTTGCAACTATGGCATTGAACGCATCATTACACATACAAACCACTTTGCGGGATGATAAGAGCATTCTGAAAAAAACATTCTGCACCCCGCCTTTTAAGGTAGCTGATATTACGGAAGATAAAAGACAACACAGATTGGAATTGATGCTGATGAGTTCTTCGCCGGGCATGCTCGATGGAGATGCTTATGAAATGCAGATCGATGTTGGTGAAAATTCTTCGTTGCAACTAACTACTCAATCTTACCAGCGGTTGTTCCGGATGAAAACAGGCGTTACGTACAAGATGAGCGTGCAATTGGAAAGTGGTGCGTCGTTCAGTTATTTGCCGCATCCCGGTGTGCCGCATGAAAATTCAAACTATTCGGCCAGGAATAAAATTTATCTATCAAAAAATTGCACACTTTTATGGGGCGAGATCATCAGTTGTGGCAGGAAGCTGAATGGCGAAGTGTTCAGATTCTCTCAGTATCATTCCATAACGGAAGTATTTGTAAACGGCCGGCTGTCTGTAAAAGAAAATCTTTTGATCCGGCCGGCTGATAACGATGTTTGTGCTATCGGGGCCATGGAAGGCTACACGCACCAGGCAACCCTGATGTATATTAACGAGACAACTTCTGTAAAGCACTTATCAGCGGCGTTGAATGATCACCTTGTACAGCAGCAAGGCATTGCATTTGGAATTACAGCGCTTCCTGTCAAGGGTATTCTCATTCGCGTGCTTGGGCATAAAGGCGAACAGCTTTTTGATTGCATAAAAAGTCTTGCTGCACTGATCGAACAACCGGCCATTAATTCCACAGTTTCAAAACCCATTGTATATGCAGGCTGAAATGCAGGTATTGATATGGGCGGCGATCACGGTTTCGTTCCTGCATACACTTGCAGGCCCGGACCATTACCTGCCATTTATTGCATTGTCCAGGTCAAGGGGCTGGTCTATGAGCAAGACATTGTTATGGACTATTGGTTGCGGATGCGGACATGTGTTGAGTTCCGTACTGCTGGGATTGGCCGGAGCTGCCATAGGATGGTCAATGTCATCACTTAAATGGATGGAGTCTGTGCGAGGCGGCATTGCCGGCTGGTCGTTGCTGATCTTTGGCCTTGCTTATACAGCCTGGGGAATCATGCGTGCAAGGAAGAACAAGTCGCACAGGCATTTTGATTTTCAAGATGATGGATCAATGTATGTGTATGAGCATCAGCATGGACAGTATGTTACACCAAAAGAAAAGCACCGGGTTACGCCCTGGGTGATGTTCCTGATATTTGTACTCGGTCCCTGCGAGCCCATGATACCTTTACTGTATGTTCCTGCAGCGCAGGCATCGTGGTGGAGCATGGTTGTATTGGTGTTGGTATATACTTTTTTTACGTTGGCCACTATGACGGTGATGGTGGTAGCAGGTTATTACGGAACTGCAATTTTTAAAACGGAGAAGCTGGAAAAATACATGGGCGCTCTTGGCGGATTGACCATATTGATCTGCGGAACCGGAATGGTTTTTTTGAATTGGTAAAATATTTCGCTTTTCATATCTTCCTATCCCCATCCTGTTCGTTTTCATTCATTCAAATCAAAAACCGTCGTTATGAGCTCCGCAGCCAAATCTGTAATGTATTTTGGATTTTATCTCTATCTGGT
>JBAVMD010000512.1:0-2823 GCA_049689695.1 Chitinophagaceae bacterium
ACTATTACCTGCAGAACATAATGATCCTTACTGAGCTTCATCAGACAAACCTTAAACAGCGGGCCCAGTTCGAGATCGAAAGAAGTGTTGGCATGCGTACTCAAAAGTTCACGGATAGCATCGTCCCCGTATGCTGCTGTGTCTATCTCTTCAAAATGCACCTGCATTTTTTTAGCGACATGCTGAACCGGCTGATCTGCTTTCACAGGAAAAGTTGTTCTCAGTGAAGGGTGACGGTCTACCATCGCCTGGAAACATTTCTTCAGAACAACCGCATCCAAGGGCCCGCGGATATCTGCTGCAAAGCTCACATTGTAAGCAGGATTTTCAGGCGTTAGCTGCTGAATGAGCCAGAGACCCCGCTGCCCGAACGAAAGCGGGCTGTCATTAATGAATGGTGTCTTTTGATCTGTGTGTACCGCGCCATGTCCATTACCGTTGCCATTCCCATTTGCATACCCATTGCCATTTCCATTTCCGTTTGTATGTCCATTACCGTTACCATTTCCGTTTCCATTCTGATGGGCGTGCGTAACGTCTAAATAAATCTGTGACCCGTTGAGGGTTTTTTTAGCGTCGAATTTTTCCGATAATAACTTCGTAATGCCGTTAACGGTGAGCCCATCGAGGATGGTAACCAAGGGAACAGATATGTCTGCTATGGTTTCAAGCTGGTTCTGTAACCGTACGCTCATCAGGGAATCGATGCCCATTCTGCTCAGGGGCTGGTGCTCTTCCAGTTCATCACCGGAATATCCCAACACTTCTGCCACGAGGTTACGAACATATCCTGCAAGAAACTCATCGCGCTCTGCCCTGGTAGTGCAGCAACGCAGGCTTTGTACGAAATGCGCTTTTGAAGCAGCAGAATTTTTTGTGATCGATTGATTACTCTGCGGAATTTGCTGTAACTGCCATTGATGCACCACTTCCAATCCTCCTTCGGCAAATTGTATTTTGCATTGATGCCTTTGTATTTTTCCGCTGGAAGTTTTAGGAATAGAGGAAGGCTTTATCAGCACTACAGCCTGCACCTGCAAGCCATGCTCCTGCGCCACGGCTTCACGAATAGCACCCATTACTTCGCCGGCAGCAAATCCTTTCATGTAATGCCTGTTGATCTCCTGCACTATTACGAGTTGCTGGTCTTCATCCGCCTCAACCGTGAAAGCCGCTGCACGGCCGGTATGTAAAACCGGGTGACTGTTCTCTACCGTATATTCAATATCCTGCGGGTAGTGATTGCGTCCGCGAATGATGATAATGTCTTTCAATCGTCCCGTAACAAAAAGTTCCTTGGCATACATAAAGCCAAGATCGCCGGTGCGCATATAAGGTCCGCGATGTATGCCCGTATTATCAGTTACGTCCAGGAAAGCATGAAATGTTTTATTGGTAACAGCAGGTTCGTTCCAGTATCCTTTTGTTATGCTCGGGCCTGCAAGCCAGATCTCACCAACCTGTCCCGGAGGACATGGGCGCATGGTTGCGGGATCGGCAATAACAATGATCTCATTTTCGGCAGCCTGGCCGCAACTTACCAGGCTGCGGCTGCCCGGCGCCGATGCATCGGCTTCTTTCACTTGTTGCTGTTGTATGGAATCTGCATCAAAAGAAAGAACAACAGGAGGCTGATGCCTGATACCGCCTGATACAAAAAGCGTTGCTTCTGCCAGGCCATAACAGGGATAAAAGGCCTTACGCGAAAAACCGCAAGGTGTAAAGGCCTTTACAAATCGTTCGATGGTGCTTGCCTTCACCGGTTCTGCACCGCAATAGGCAAGGTCCCAGCTGCTGAGGTCTAAAGATTTGCGTTGTTCTTCGGAGATCTTGTCAACGCAGAGTGAATAAGCAAAATCGGGCGCGCCGCTGGCGGTGCCCTTGTATCGGGTGATGGCTTCCAGCCACCGCATAGGTCTCTGAAGAAAGGAAACATGTGAAAGCAATACGCAATGACAGCCTGTGAAAAGCGGCTGGAGCACATTGCCGATAAGTCCCATATCGTGATAGAGCGGCAGCCAGCCAACTACGGTAGTGCCCTCATGCATCTGGAATTTATTTTTAATGGCCTCTGAATTACGCATCAGGTTGGCATTGGTCACCATAACCCCCTTAGGGGCGCCGGTGGAGCCGGAAGTATATTGTAAAAAGGCCAGGGCCTCAGGGCTTACATAGGGGAGCATAACATGCTGATCGCTGGATGGAATTGAATCGGTGGTTATCCAGACCAGGTCAGAAGGCAGAGCATCTTTCTTAGTGCGGAGCAGCAGTCCGTTCAGCACATTTTCCGTAGTTAATGCCAGCTTTGCGCCTGCATTATTCATTATTGCGACTATGCGCGAGAGATACCGTGGAGACTGGGGTGGATAAGCCGGAACCGCAACCATTCCGGCATACAGGCAACCCATGAATGCCACAATGAACTCAAGCCCCGGATGGTATAAAAGCAATGCGCGATCTCCGGGCCGGGCCTGTTTAAGAAGCTGATGGGCGGTGGAAAGGGCGCGTTCGTGCAGTTCCCTGCAGGTTAGACTTTCTTCCGTATGGTCGTCCAATAAGAACGTATAGGCTATACGGTGGGGGTGTTGAAGGGAACGGTGATATAATATTTCTGCTAAGGATGAAAGAGTTTGGGGATGAACACTCATCTAAATAATTTTTTTTAATGCTCAAATTCATAACGGAGCGATAACCTTACGAACCCGGTTCCTTTGAATGGATGAATTACTTTGCATGTTCAGATGAACGATAATGGATTTTCCCATTACCTGTTACTCCCTTGACCGATGGGAACGATACCTGTCTGATGCTACTCCATTGCTG
>JBAVMD010000513.1:0-3553 GCA_049689695.1 Chitinophagaceae bacterium
GTTTATAAGTGGCTGCATATTTTTCATCGCAGATAATAGAAGGTGCCACAATTCCTTTGGTTGAGTCCTGTGAAGCTTTGTAAAGAATATTGTTGGTGCTGCCACTGGCCCCATCAGGTATTTCAAAAGAAATGGAGGCGTCGGATACCTGTGGCAGTGCGGTGAATGCATCACGCATTACTTCCAGGTGCCGCACACCCTGTAGTGTCCAATCACGCGGAATGGCAGCAGTGATCACGTGCTCTTTTTCGTATCCGGGATTTTTGCTGAAGAAAAATGAAACCTGTTTGCTTACTACAACACTGGCAATGAAAACAACAATGGCGATGGTAAATTGCAATGCAAGCAGCGAGTGGCGGAAAACAAGTTTTTCGCGCACTGTTTTCAACTTGCCTTTTAATGAATCTACAGATGGCTGAGCAGACAATACCAGCGATGGGTAAAGGCCCGCAAGCATTCCTATAATAACTGCCAGCAGCAATAACACCAATGCAAATACTGCAGGAAAATCAGTAAGCGCAGGTATTTGCTTGCCCAAAAAATTACCGAATAAAGGCCTTGCAAGCTGATAGATGCCTAAGGCAAGCAACATCGAAATAAACACCAGCACAAACGATTCCGCAAGGAACTGCAGCACCAGGTTTTTTCTCATGCCGCCTAACACTTTTCTCACACCAATCTCCTTGAGCCTTGAAACAGAATTGCCTATGGAGATGTTGATGAAGTTGACGATGGCCATCAATAAAATGAAGAGTGCAACAAAGCTAAGTGTATAAATCATTCGCCCGGCCAGCCCGTTGTTGGATTGAAGGTAATACTTGCTCAGGGGTGTAAAGAACACCTGCAGGTTTTGCTGAATATCGGCCGGCGCATATTTTTTCAACACCTGTTTTACGGGCAGTTCCAGGTCGGCAGTACGAACTCCTTTTTTCAATTTCACATAACCTGCTATGTAAGGGTTATTCCATTGTTCAAAACTTGCATCCCGCCCGAAAAATCGCAGTGCCTTGTCTGAAAAGAAGATCTCGTTCTGATCACCAACCAGTTGGGTAACGGAGTTCTGTGGCAGGTTCTTAAGCACTCCTGTAATGATGAAATCTTTTTTGGTGCCGGAGAATAATTGAATCGTGAGCGTTTCTCCAATTACATTGGTGCGCCCGAAATATTTAATGGCTTTGTTTTCGGTGATCACAATATTGTCCAGATTATTCAACGCCGTATTTGCATCGCCTTCCAGCAAGGGTAATCCAAACATGCGCAGAAGGCTTGGGTCACCTAATTGAAGGTTCTCCCGGAAATGTTTGTCACCTTTTGACACGATAGAGAGAATGCCATCCCAGTGAAACTGATCTTCTATAAGATTGGGATATTCATCTTTCAGGGTTTTTGTAAGGGGGCCAAGTGTAGTGAAGTCAAGACCCATATCTGCCTGCTTCCATTTGCTCTGCACCAGGAAAACACGGTCGTTCTCTTTTATCACAGAATTTACCTGCAGCTCACTCCAGCTGTAAGCAGCTATCAGCAATACAAAAGCAATGCCTGCTGAAAGCCCCAGGATATTGATTCCAGCAAACACTTTGTTCTTGATCAGAACACGAAACGCTATTGTGATGTAAGTACGTAACATTTTACTCCGTTCTTAAACTCTTTATCGGATTCGCCATAGCAGCTTTTATTGCCTGCAGACTTACCGTTAATAATGCTATGAACAATGCAACTCCTCCTGCAAGTGCAAACATCCACCAGGTTATGTTTACACGGTAGGCAAAATCCTGCAGCCAGGTATTCATTACATACCAGGCAAGCGGGCTTGCAAGCACAAATGAGATCAGCACCAGTTTCAGGAAATCTTTCGATAATAATTTTACTATTCCTTCCACGCTTAGGCCAAGCACTTTGCGGATGCCTATTTCTTTTGTGCGCTGCTCTGCAATAAAACTGGCAAGACCAAACAGTCCGAGACAGGCGACAAATACAGCAAGAATGGCAAACGTTAATGCAACGCTGCTTACCCTTTGTTCTGTTCTGTACATATCATCAAACGATTCGTCGAGAAAGCGATGGCTGAATGGCATGGTGGGCGCCATTGCTTTCCATTTGGCTTCTGCCTGTTTCAGGATGGCAGGAATGTTTTTTGAATCTACTTTTAACGACAGCAAACCAGTGCTTCTTCTAAGAAAGAAACACAAAGGGCCGATATTTTCGCGAAGCGTTGCAAAATGAAAATTCTTAACCACGCCTATGACGTTAAAGCTTATCTGGGCATTTGCATCGTTGTACGTATACAGTTTCTTATTTAATGGCTGATCGATGCTCATGATCTTTGCAGCAGCTTCATTGATGATTACAGCTGTAGAGTCCGAGCCAAACTCTTTTGAGAATCCACGGCCCTGTGCTATTTCCATGCCCATGGTTTTCAGGTAGTCGTAATCAATTCTCCATGCCTGCATGTTGAAACCCGTTTTGGAATCCATCACCGGTTGCGTGAAGTATGTATTATCATTCCTGGATGAATTGGTCACCGGAAGAAATGAGCTGAATGTTCCGCTGATAACACCGGGTACCTGCAGCATTTCATTTTTATAAGCGTCTGCTTTCTGGTCAAGCGCGTAAGCCTGGTTTATGATCAGTACCTGCTCTTTCTTAAAGCCGAGGTTCTTTGTTTGTATAAAATTCAATTGCCGGAAAATAACGATGGTGCCAATGATGAGAATAATAGAAGTGGCAAACTGTATTACTACCAGCACGCTCCGCAGGCTGCCGCTTTTGCTGCCCATTTTCAGCTTTCCTTTCAATACTTCTATTGGCTTAAACGACGAAAGGAAAAAAGCAGGATAGCTTCCCGCGATCAGGCCAACTAAAACAGGCAACAGTATCAGCACAGGCAAAAACCTCCAGCCAAAGATGGTTTGCATGGTGAGCGACTTGCTGGCCATGTCGTTGAACAAAGGCAATACCAAAGCGGCCAACAGCAAGGCAATAATAAGACCAATGAAAACCATTAAAGTAGATTCTGAAAGGAACTGTGCAATGAGCTGCTTTTTTTCCGTGCCCAATACTTTCCGGATGCCTACTTCTCTTGCCCTATTTGCTGATCTTGCTGTAGCAAGGTTCATGAAGTTGATGCAGGCTATCAGCAGGATGATGATGGCTACTGCAGCAAAAATGTAAACGTATTGAATATTTCCCCCTGCACTCATTTCAAACTGCCTGTCTGAATATAAATGGATCTTGGTAAGAGGCATCAGCGAATACGAAAGCTTGTTGCCGGATTTTTCAAAATCATCCATGCTTTTTATCTGCATGAATTGACTGGCTTGGGGAATCACATATTTCGCGATGTACTGATTGAAATTTTTATCGAATGCGTGATAGTCGGTTCCGGGACGCAGCAGCAGGAAGGTGTAAAAATTATGGCTCAGGAAATTACCCCATCCGTAATCCACGTTATCCATCGAAAAAATAAAATCGAAATTGAAGTGCGAGTTCTTAGGAATGTCTTTGATAACAGCAGTAATCTTGTAAACTGTGCTGGTGTTGTCGTTTGTTTCAA
>JBAVMD010000514.1:0-3628 GCA_049689695.1 Chitinophagaceae bacterium
GCACCTGCCTTATTGAACAGCTCTGTGCCTTCAGTAAAAAACGGCCTGTTCTCTGTAAACTGCAGCTCGTATGGTGTGATGTTATTAATGACATTGTCTGAGATTACCTGGCCAAAATCTGGTATCAATGTGGCATCCAACGTAAAGCTTTCGCTGATACCATACTTTACGTCCATGCCGCCGCTCTTGAGCCATTCATTATTATAATTGCCCGCTGCATTAGGAGTGCTTCTGTATCCTGCGCTCACGTAAGGTGAAAAACTGAGACGAAGCGGTGGCACCAGGTTCTGCAAACCGTTCAGTTCGCCAAACTGGTTTACAAAACCATTTATGTTGGGATCTACTGCATTCCAGAAAGAAGTTTCGTTATTGGTCCTGGTAAACCTCAGAAATTGTATTCCCCAGTTCTGCACTGCTTCCTTTGAGAAACGTATAGCGCTGTAAGGGATCTTTATTTCCACCAGCCACCCATCAGGCTTCATGCTTACCCGGCTGTCCCAAACGGCATCCCAGCTCACATCGCCATAAACACCATACCCTTCACCTTCGTAATTGGGAGAAAGACGGGCATCGGTTTGAACATTCCTGGAAGTTACCAGGAATTGAAATGCATTTTGCTTATCGCGGTAAGTGTCAAGGAATACGGCAAAATAATCCACATCGGCCTGTTGCTCGGCATCGCGTACCGTCATTTGCTTCCGGATATTTTCAGGCTTGTCGTACAGGTAGGCGCTTATATAAATGGCGGTGTTATCATACACCACTTTTACAGAAGATTTAGACTGGGGCACTTTACCAAAAACAGGGATGTTGGTAATGAAATCAGTGGCGGCGGGTGCGTTCTGCCACGCGACGTCATCGAGCGAACCGTCTAAACGCGGAGGGGCGGAGACTTTAACGGCATCCAGGTTCCGGGTTTGTGCCATCGAAAAAAATACAAACAGCACAGCAATCTTCAATAAGACAAGATTCTTCTTCATGTTGGTTTTGCCATTGTGCAAAATAAGAAGAATTCGATCATGCGGGGCCCCGATAAGCCGAATAAATGAATGGGAAAAATACTCATAATTATTGGTATTTTTCCCATCATCATTACATCTTAAAAGAAGCCGTATTGAAGACAGCGGATTGAGCAGCAATGCTGCTTTTTTAATTAGCAAATGTGAAAATGGCGCAATTCGAAAATGAAAAATGTCTTCTTCATTTCGAATTGCGCCATTTTCACATTTGCTAATTTGCTGATTAGCTCATCTTCTTCTTGAGAGTATTCACCTGCTCCTGCAGGTTGCCCACCAGCCCGGCGAGCTGGTTCACATCCCAACGTTGTTGCACATTGGCGCGGGCAATGATCATCTGGGCTTTCCAGACCTCCATGATATCTTCAGTAGAAACATTATAGGGTTGGTAGGAAGGATTATCGCTCACCATGGTCATCTTATTCTTGAGCCTGCCATTTTTGAGCACACGTTTATAAACGATGCCATCATTCCGCGAAACCACGATGTAGGTCTGATTGCTTTTTACATCTTCCAGATCTTCCACTTTCTCGCCCACAATCACTGAGCCACTTGTAGTCGGCAACATAGAATCTCCGACGATTTCGAAAGCGCGGTATTGCCCGGGCGAAAGCATGGGAAGGGTAAATGTATTGAGCTCATCAATAAATTCAGGATCGCCGTACCCTGCGAGATAACCGGCCGCAGCTTTTACGGGCACGAATTGTATTTCATTGATGCTGGACGACATTTTCTGCGCCCTTCGCCTGGCGAGATAGTTGCCCTTGGTGTCTGAAAGGTCTTTAAGAAGCAGGTCATCCAGGGTGAATTTAAAAATATCGCCTACTATTTCAAGAACATCGATCCGGGGCTCTGCACGTTCTTCTTCATAGGCGCCGAGCAGCGAGCGCTTGATGTGGAGACGACTGGCGAATTCTTCCTGCGTCCAGCCGCGAAGGCGTCGCAGGTATTTAAGATTTTTTCCGGCAGTAGACATGGGCTAATATATTTAGCAGCTAAAATACTAACTTTTTTGACATGAGCGTTAAGTTTTTGATTGCGTTCAACCTGGCAAATGCCGGGCAAGGATTTTTAACATCCTACCCGTTACTTCCCGCTCCCTATTTTCCCCCGGTTTTAGCTACCTTTGCCGCTCTGTCAAATTGGCTCATAATGGTTTGTAGCATCTTATTTGAACAGGAATGATTTCAATAATTAAACATGGTCTGCTGAGGCAGATCGAAGACAGATTCTAATCTCAACAATATGTTAGGTTTCCTCTCAAAAATGTTCGGCGGCAGCAAGTCGGAAAAAGATATTAAGCAAATTCGTCCACTCGTTGAGCAGATCAACGGCCATTTTGCCTCTTATCAGACACTTTCCAACGACCAGCTCCGCAATAAAACCCTGGAATTCCGTCAACGCATAACAGAGCATCTCCGTGAAATAGACGATGAGATAGCCAGCATCAATAAAAAAGCCGAAGACCTGATCTTTAGTGATATCACCGGCAAAGACAGTTTATACCAGGAAGTAGATAAGCTCCGTAAAGACCGTGACCAGAAAATAGAAGAAGCGCTTAAAGAAATTCTTCCGGAGGCATTTGCCGTGGTTAAAGAAATCGCCAGGCGCTTTAAGGAAAACACTGAATTGCGTGCTACGGCTACAGAGCTCGACAAAGACCTGAGCATTAAAAAAGATTATATCCGCATAGAAGGCGGTGAAGTAATTTATAAGAACGCGTGGATGGCTGCCGGCAACCTGGTCACCTGGAACATGTTGCATTATGATGTGCAGCTGATCGGCGGTGCTGTATTACATTCAGGCAAGATAGCAGAAATGGCCACCGGTGAGGGTAAGACCCTTGTGTCTACTTTACCTGCTTACCTGAATGCGCTTGCAGGCGAAGGTGTTCACATTGTAACAGTGAACGATTACCTGGCCAAACGCGACAGCGAATGGAATGGTACGATCTATGAATTTCTTGGCTTGACGGTGGATTGTATCGATAAGCATCAGCCTAACAGCGCAGAGCGCAGGAAGGCTTACCAGGCCGACATTACTTACGGCACCAATAACGAATTTGGTTTTGATTACCTGCGCGATAACATGGTGCATACCCCGGATGAAATGGTGCAGCGCAAACATCATTACGCAATGGTGGATGAGGTGGACAGCGTGTTGATCGATGATGCCCGTACGCCCCTCATCATTTCAGGCCCTGTGCCCCGCGGCGATGACCAGCAGTATCATATCCTGAAACCCAGGGTTGAAAAGCTGGTTGAAGTGCAGCGGCAGGTAGTGAACAGGTATCTTATAGAAGCAAAAAAGAAACTTGCAGAAGGTGATGATGATCCAAAAAGCGGAGGTCTTGCATTGATGCGTGCTTACCGCGGGCTGCCTAAGAACAGTGCGCTTATTAAATTCCTGAGCGAGTCCGGCGTTCGCGTTAAGCTGCAGAAATCTGAAAATTATTACCTGGCAGACCAGCAGAAAGAAATGCCTAAGGTTGATGAGGAATTGTATTTCCACATCGATGAAAAAAACAACCAGGTAGACCTGACCGATAAAGGGCTTCAGACGATTACAAAATCCGGGGAAGATCCTGATTTCTTTGTGCTGCCGGATATTGG
>JBAVMD010000515.1:0-6382 GCA_049689695.1 Chitinophagaceae bacterium
CAAGGCAGGCAAAAAAGAGCAGGGAAAAGAGGAACCCCACCGGGAACTCGGCATAAATAATTTGACCAGACATACATGCAACGATAGCCGCTGCTGCTATCCATCCGATCTTTTTCTTAAAAACAAGGCCCGTCACTGCAAGCAGCAGGGCTATTGGAAGGCACACTTCCGTGGGATACATCAACAGGTAGTGTGTGAACGTATACCCTTTGCTCTCTGTTATGTAGTAACTCTCCTGGTAACCTTCATCATAAATAAAAAAAGGCATCAGGTATAATAGCCCGCCAAAAAGCAGGATAAAAAATATCCTAACGCAAACGATGTATATCTTATAAGTTTTGGAAGCTTCCATAACTGGTCTCTATAACTAAAAAAGCAAGGCCTTTACGACCTTGCTTTCTATTTTATCAACTGATTGATGCATTCTTATTTTATCCTTCAGCTTTTGTTTCGTTTGATGCCTCAGCGCCACCTTCAGTTGCACCGGGAGCAGCTTTCTTACGGCTTCCTCCGCGACGTGTACGCTTGGTAGCTTCTTTCTGTTCGCCTTTTCCTTTTCCGTAGATCTCGTTGAAGTCAACCAGCTCTATCATTGCTCTTTCAGCATTGTCACCAATCCTGGCTCCGAGCTTGATGATGCGGGTATATCCACCGGGACGTCCACCTATCTTTTCAGCAACTGCTCCAAACAACTCGGATACAGCGTGCTTATCGCCCAGGTAGCTGAATACTATACGGCGTTGGTGAGTGGTGTTGTCCTTACCCTTTGTGATAAGGGGTTCTACGTAAGTGCGCAAAGCCTTTGCTTTGGCCAATGTTGTAACGATCCTTTTGTGTGTGATCAGCTCGCAGGCCAGGTTGCTCAACAACGCTCTGCGGTGCGAGGCTGTTCTGCTGAGATTATTGATCTTGTCTCCGTGACGCATGACTTTTAGTTTGATTCGGCTGCACCGTGTCAGGAATTGCAGCCTACGTTATTAATTGCTCAATTACTCAATACGAAAATGAAATTGCGCAATTGAGCTATTTTCACATTTGCTAATTTAAAACTCGTCTTTATCCAATCCCAGCTTACCCAGGTCCATTCCAAAATGCAAGCCTCTTTCAGCCAGCACCTGCTCAATTTCAGCCAGTGATTTCTGACCGAAGTTGCGGAATTTCATCAGGTCTTCCTGCTCGTACTGAACCAGCTCGCTGAGTGAGTTGATCTTTGCTGCTTTCAGGCAGTTGAACGCACGAACGCTCAGGTCGAGGTCTTCCAATGGAGTCTTCAGGATCTTGCGCAGTTGCAATACCTGCTCATCTACCACATCTTCTTTCTTCTCTTCTTTGCTGTCGAACGTGATGTTCTCATCAGTAATGATCATCAGGTGCTGAATGAGAATGCGGCTTGCCTGCTTCACAGCTTCTTCAGGATGAATAGTGCCATCTGTATGCACTTCCATCAAAAGCTTTTCATAGTCTGTGCGCTGCTCCACACGGGTATTTTCAACCGCATATTTCACATTCACTATCGGGGTGTAGATAGCATCTACAGGAATATATCCAAACGGTGCATCTTTAGGCTTATTCTCTTCTGCAGGAACATACCCACGGCCTTTGCCAATGGTGATCTCGATATCTATTTTAGCGGTAGTGTCCAGCGTGCAGATCACCAGCTCAGGGTTCATCACCTCGAACGTATGTGTTGCTTCACCGATCATACCGGCTGTGAATTCTGTTTTATTCTTGATGCTCAGGTTGATCTTTTCCTGTGCTACTTCATGGTCCACCTTCTTTTTCAGCCTTACCTGTTTCAGGTTAAGGATGATCTCCACTACATCTTCGGAAACACCTTTGATGGTAGCGAATTCGTGATCGACTCCTTCAATCTTTACACCGGTGATAGCATAACCCTCTAATGAGCTCAGCAATACCCTGCGAAGCGTATTACCAATGGTTACACCATAACCTGGCTCAAGGGGACGGAACTCGAATTGTGCTTCAAAGTCAGTCGCCTTTTGCAGGATGATCTTGTCTGGTTTTTGAAAATTTAAAATGGCCATTTTGTATTTGAGGTTTACTTAAGTAATGATTCTTGTGAGTTGACCTGAGTGAGTTGTGAGTTGTGAATGGTGAGTTTGCAGATCGCTGTTACTCACTACTCACGATTCCCCATTCACTATTTAGAATACAATTCCACAATCAGTTGCTCCTTGATATTCTCAGGAACGCTTTCCCTTTCAGGATAAGCTACGAAAGTGCCTTGCATTTCTGATTCATTCCAGTCAACCCAGCTGAACTTCTGGTTCTTTCCGCGAATCTGGCTGGTAACGGACGTATTGCCCATGCTCTTTTCTTTCAATCCCACGACATCACCGGGCTTCAGTTGATAAGATGGTACATTCACCACTACGCCATTTACAGTAATGTGCTTATGGGAAACCAGCTGGCGGGCTGCAGGGCGTGAAGGAGCAACACCCATGCGGTACACGGTATTGTCAAGCCTTGCTTCCAGTAATTTGATCAGGGTTTCACCGGTAACACCTTTACGGCGGTTAGCCTCTTCGAATATTTTGCGGAACTGGCGCTCTAACACACCGTAAGTGTATTTGGCCTTTTGTTTTTCGCGGAGCTGCAATGCATATTCTCCCATGGTCTTACGTTTGCGCTGTGCACCGTGCTGACCGGGAGGATTGCTGTTCTTGTTCAGCCATTTTCCATTGCCCAGGATGGGCTCTCCGAAAATGCGGGAGATCTTGGTCTTTGGACCTGTGTAACGTGCCATAATTTGAATTTGATTTTTTAGTTACGGCATACGATCATTAAAAATCAAAAAATCAATCGTATACCCAGTTATTAATTACTCAATTAGCAAATTTGAAAATGTGAAAATAGAGTCGCGTTGAATCATCATTTTCACATTGCGCTATTTGCTAATTTTCAAATTTATACTCTTCTTTTCTTGGGAGGACGGCAGCCGTTGTGCGGCAGGGGCGTCACATCCTTTATCATTACTACTTCAATACCGGAATTTGCCAAAGCCCTGATAGAGCTTTCACGGCCTGCACCGGGACCTTTTACAAAAACGTCTACTCTCTTCACACCGGCTTCCAGGGCTACTTTTGCAGCGTCTGAAGCGGCCATCTGTGCAGCATATGGAGTGTTCTTTTTAGAACCTTTGAATCCCATTTTACCTGCACTGCTCCAGGAAATAACCTGGCCGTTCTTGTTGGTTAAACTGATGATGATGTTATTAAAGCTGGCGGTAATATGTGCGTCGCCATAAGAATCTACTTTAACGATCCTTTTCTTAGCAGCGGCTTTTGCGCTGGGTGCCTGTGCTTTTGCCATAGTAATTTAAAAAGGTAATCCTTGTTTTTGTGTATCATCATCCCGCCTCCGGCGGGATAACAACCCGTACCAACCCTCCTCCTGCACCGGGTATCTGTAGTTGGTTCGGTAAAATGGTGCATTTTATAAGATTCAAGTTTCAAGGTACAAGGCACAAGTATGAATAGCAGTCTTGTTCCTTGTTTCCTGTGCCTTGTTCCTTAATAATTTTACTTCTTAGGTGCTTTCTTCTTACCAGCCACTGTCTTACGCTTACCCTTCCTTGTACGGCTGTTGGTACGCGTGCGCTGTCCGCGAACGGGCAGGCCTTTACGGTGACGGAGACCACGGTAGCAGGCGATATCCAGCAAACGCTTGATGCTCATCTGCACTTCAGAACGCAACTGGCCTTCTACTTTGAACTCATTGGTTATGATGTTACGGATGGCATTCAGCTCATCATCGTCCCACTGGTGAACCTTCTTGTCAACACTGATCCCTGATTTTTCAAGGATGTATTGAGCGGTGGCACGTCCAATCCCAAAAATGTAGGTCAGACCAATTTCGCCTCTCTTATTCTTTGGTAAGTCAACTCCGGCAATACGAGCCATGGTTATTTTTTGTTTTCGATGTTAGATTTACATTTTAAGCTTCGGGCTATGAGCGTTGAGCTTCGAGCGGTATCATTTGCTCGCGGCTCGTAGCTGGCACCTCGCAGCTTCTTTTATCCCTGCCTCTGCTTGAAGCGTGGATTCTTCTTGTTGATCACATACAGCCTGCCCTTTCTCTTCACGATCTTGCAATCCGTGCTGCGTTTTTTAATGGATGCTCTGACTCTCATAGTTTTCGTTTTTTAATTAGCTGATCAGCTAATCAGCCAATTAGCTAATGATTTACTTGTATCTGAATATTATTCTTCCCCTGCTCAGATCGTATGGGCTCATCTCCACTCCCACTTTATCACCAGGTAAAATCCTGATATAGTGCATTCTCATCTTCCCCGAGATGGTGGCCAGTATTTCGTGACCATTTTCAAGCTTCACTTTGAACATTGCGTTCGAAAGCGCTTCTACGATAGTTCCATCTTGTTTAATGAGTGCCTGCTTCGCCATACTTTTTGGGTGCGCAAAGATAAGGGGATAACACGGAAATATGAAAATCAAAGCCTCTTTTTTCCACAATGAGGCGGAAAACAGGTATAATTAACAGGAAGATTGTCTTAAAAATAGCTCTTAATGCCCCCCATTCGGGCTTAATTCCACCTTTGTCATGTCGCGGTAGTGGTTCTGGAGCTCGTGAACATAAATAGGCTTGGTAATGTGCCGCCTGTCTTCCCGGTACCACATTTCAAACTCATTGAAGCGGTCCGGCCCAAGCAACATGATGCGAAATGCGCCTTTAAGGTATTTGACTGGGCCGCCATTTCCGTCGGATTGCTTATCAAAGCCCAGTCTTGACAGTTGGCGGTCGTCGAGCGGAATGCCCCTTAGCTGGTCCGGCACGAACCAAAAGTCCTGTACATCAGTGCGAACGCATACTTCTTTGTCTTCCCGGTTCAGCTCTGTAACCTCTCCTTCCCATTCCTTCTGGTCAAATTCAGCTAAAACAAGGTCCCCGGGCTTAAGATCATTGAATCGGATCATACGGCAGAAAGTTTTTATTTAGGAGACAATTTACAAATTATTTAGAAATGGGAGGGGTGAATGGTGAGTAGGGAGTGGCCTCTCCCAATCAATTCCTCTTCCTATAGCTCAGCACCGCCCAGCCATTCAACCCCACCGCAAACGCTCCCATTACCATCAAATGAGTACTGATGTCAGACAGACCGCTGCCTTTAAGCACTACCATCCGCATTACTTCTATAAAATACGCCACGGGATTGATGCGGGTGATCCATTGGGCCCATTCCGGCATACTGTCGATAGAGGTATAAAGCCCGCCCAATAATATAAATATCATCATCAGAAAGAAGGAGATCAGCATCGCCTGCTGCTGGTTATTGGTGTACGTAGATATCAGCAATCCGAGTCCCAGCACGGCCAGAAGGTAAAGCCCGGCAAAAACGTAAATGGTCAGCAAGCTGCCGGCAGGTATGATGCCGTACGCCAGCCGCGCAATAAGTAGTCCTATCGATAGCACGATCAGTCCCAGCACCCAGAAAGGGATCAGCTTCGCAAGAATGAAATGGTGCTTTTTGATAGGCGTTACGTTGATCTGCTCAATCGTCCCTATCTCTTTTTCTTTCACAATGTTCAGTGCCGCCAGGTTAGCGCCTACCATCGTCAACAGTATCACCAAAATCCCGGGTACCATAAAAAATTTATAATTCATCAGCGGGTTGAACCAGTTAGAAGAGGTGACCTCGATGTTCACTTCAGGATTAAAGCGCGGGAATTGTATCCATTCCGTTCTTATCTCGCGGTTAAAATCCTGTATAATGCTTCTTAAATAGGCGGCTCCCAGGTTGGCTTTTGTGCCATTGATGGCATTGACTGCCATAAAGAGTTCTGCTTCATCTTCTTTCACCAGGTTTTTTTCAAAGCCGGCTGGGATCTCAAGCACAAGATCAGCCTTGTCTCTTTCAACGTCTTCCTGTGCAGCCTTGTAAGAAGCGGTATAACTCTGCAACTGAAAATAGCCGGACGATGTGATCTTGGAAAGCAACTGACGCGTGTAAGCCGATTGATCATGGTCTACCACGCTCAGGCGCACATCTTTTATTTCATAATCCGCCGCCCAGGGCAGTATCATCAGTTGAACGATGGGTATCACGAAGATGATGCGCAGGATCGATGGATCCCTGAATATCTGCCTGAACTCTTTCTGCAGTAAAAATCTCAAGGTTCTCATGCCAGTCTTATTTTAAATTTTTTAATGCTCAGGAACAAAAGGAAACAAGTCATGCCTGCCAGTATCAGTGTTTGTTTCCACACCGCTTCAAACCCGGCGCCTTTGATCATCACCGATTTTACAATGGAATAATACCATTTGGCCGGCACAACGTTGGAGATTATACGCAAAGGCAAGGGCATGTTCTCGATGGGAAACATGAAGCCACTCAGCATGATGG
>JBAVMD010000516.1:0-6418 GCA_049689695.1 Chitinophagaceae bacterium
ATCTCAAGCGTAATAATGGTTTCATACCTGGGGTAAAACCTGGTGGACCTACGGCTGATTATATCGGCGCCATTATGGATAAGATCACATTGCCCGGCGCCGTTCTGCTGGCAGTAGTAGGTATTATGCCTGGCTTTGCACAGAGATTGGGCATTACACAGGGATTTGCTTCTTTCTTTGGAGGTACTTCACTGCTGATCATGGTGGGAGTAGTGCTGGATACGTTGCAGCAGATCGAAACACACCTGCTGATGCGCCAGTACGATGGACTGATGAAAAGTGGCCGCATCCAGGGACGCCAATCTGTAACCAGCCCGGTGGTTTAATGATATAAAAACAATATTAGTAAACCTGCCGGCTTTTGACGGCAGGTTTATTTATTAATATGAAGCCCAGAAATATGATCTATTATAAAACACAGGCAGAAATAGAATTGATAAGGCATAGCGCGTTGCTGGTAGGCAAGGCAATTGCCGAAGTGGCAAAACATATAAAGCCAGGTGTTACAACAAACGAATTGGATAAACTGGCAGAGCAATTTATTGCCGATAATGGCGGAGTGCCTTCATTTAAAAATTATAAGGGATATCCTTTTACTGCCTGCATATCGGTTAACGACGCGGTAGTGCACGGTTTTCCGAGTGATGCGCCTTTGAAGGATGGCGATATCATTTCTTTTGATGTGGGCGTTTACAAGAATGGGTTTCATGGAGACAGCGCTTATACATTCGCTATAGGAGAAGTTCCTGAGGAAGTGCTGGCATTGATGCGGGTTACGAAAGAATCTCTATATAAGGGAATTGAGAAAGCAATAGCAGGCAACAGGGTGGGCGATATTGCTTTCGCTGTTCAGGAGCATACTGAAAAAAAACACGGCTATGGTGTGGTGCGCGAACTGGTTGGGCATGGATTGGGAAGGAAACTGCACGAAGATCCGCAGGTGCCTAATTATGGCAGGCGTGGCAGCGGACCTAAAATGAATGAGAACATGGTGATAGCCATTGAACCAATGATCAACCTCGGCACTAAAGACGTATACTACGAAGAAGATGGATGGACTATACGTACAAAAGATAATAAACCATCTGCGCATTATGAGCATACCGTTTGCGTAAAAAGAGGAAAGGCGGATATTCTTTCGTCTTTCGACGAAATAGAACGGGCCGAACAAGCAAATCCTCATCTCAATACAACATATTATCGTGAGCTTATCCCTTCTTAAAGAAGGGATTTTTCTTTTTATTTCGGAGAAAAAAAACGTAAATCAGCGATGAATTTCACCGGGCTGTGGAAATGCATGTTTTTACCTTCGTCGGCACAAAACCGAATCGAATGGAAAAGAAACCCATCCCGCATGTTACCAGTCCGGTAAGTAAAAAAAAGCGTAAGAAGCTGCGGCTTGAAAATGAGCAGATGCGTCATAAGCTGCAAACGCAAGCCGGAGCGATTATTAATTTCAAAGAAGAATTGCCGCCCGAAGTAGAGAATGTTTTCCTCAGCAGTGTATTGGCATTTGAAGAGGCCAGTCAAAACATGAAGATGGTGAGCGTTTATGAATTCCTTGGCCGGCCGGAATACAAAAAAATAGAAGAGCTCACCCCCGAAGAAATATCCGCAGAGCTAAAAAGACTGCAGCAGCTTCTTGAAGATGGGCAGTTGATCCTCGATGTGCTGGATGAATACGATGATGCAATTATTTATAAATTCATTACAGAAGAATTGTTTCTGCAGGATACTTATGAAAGCCTTTTGCCGGGTATGATCAGGCATTTTACTTACGAAGCATTTTATCCCAATCATAAGCTTGATATACGGGAACGCGTACTTGATTTCCTGGGCGATTGGTTCGAACGGAAATTGGATGAATACAGCTGGGAGCTGAATGCACAATTCATGCTTCCGAAAGGCATTATCATGCAGCGCCATGCAGTGGTGCAGAGAATTAAGGCCATCTTTGCGTCTTACATTGCATTCAGTGACTGTAAATATACATTGTGTGATGTAAGTTTCGAATGGAGCGAAGAAGATCGTAAAGGATTGGGCTTTGCCGAAGGCAACGTGAGTTTTCTTGCAGTTCCTGAGCATGGCGAGCCGGTGAAAATGGAGGGGCCTTATAAATTGTATCTTTCAAACGAAGGTGCATGGTGGAGCATATACTATTTTGTTTTTCCAGGATTTACATGGTACGATGAACAACACTAATAAAAAATTAATAGTAATAGGCGGGGGCGCTGCGGGATTTTTCTGCGCAGTGAATGCGGCACGCATGCAACCCGGCCTGGAAGTGATGATCGCGGAAAAAACCGGCAAGATGCTCTCCAAAGTAAAAGTGTCTGGCGGCGGCCGTTGTAATGTTACACATGCCTGTTTTGAAATAAGCGAGATGGTCAGGAAATATCCGCGTGGTGTAAACTTTCTCAAGAGATCTTTTCACCAGTTCTTTACAAACGATACCATTGCCTGGTTTGAAGAGCGTGGGGTGAAATTAAAGACTGAAGAAGATGGAAGGATGTTCCCCGTGACGGATTCATCGCAAACCATCATCGAATGCCTTCATCGGGAAGCCAATCTTTATGGTGTACAGATAAGAATGAACCGCGAAGTAAAAGAGATTACTTACACAAACGATAAATGGCACGTGCTGTTTGCAGGTGAGGAAAGCATAGAAGCCGATTACATCTGTATTGCATGCGGCGGCTATTCCAAGGTCACACAATTCAGGTGGCTGATAGACCTGGGCCATACAGTGGAAGAGCCGGTGCCTTCCCTGTTCACTTTCAATCTGCCCAATCACCCCATCCGGCAATTGATGGGTGTAAGCACGCAGGCGAAAGTGAAGATCACAGGCAGCAAACTGAATGAAACCGGGCCGGTGCTCATCACGCATTGGGGATTAAGTGGTCCTGCAGTATTGCGTTTATCTGCCTGGGGTGCGCGTGAGTTGGCGCAACGTGAATATGATTTTGGCATCATAGTAAACTGGCTTCCGGAATTCAATGAGCAAACTGTGCGTGTAGCTTTGCAATTGATGAGGGCGGAAGCATCCCAAAAGAAAGTACAGGCGCATCATCATTTTAATATGCCGCAAAGATTGTGGCAATTCCTTTGCGAACAATCGGATATCACTGCAACAATGCGTTGGGGAGACCTGCCTTCAGCGAACCAGAATAAACTGGTGAATAATCTTGTTACTTATTCCGTTCAGGTGCAGGGGAAGACGAGCTTCAAGGAAGAATTTGTAACAGCTGGCGGCATCCGGTTATCGGAGATAGATGCGAATACAATGGAAAGCAAAAAGCTTCCTGGACTTTATTTCGCCGGCGAGGTTATGGATGTAGACGGTATTACAGGAGGATTCAACTTCCAGCATGCATGGACCAGCAGTTATATCGCAGCGAAAAGCATTGCAAATAAAGCCGCTTCATGATTTACTGATCCTGATAATTATTTTATACTGATTAGAGATTATCTCTGAGAGAATCTATATCTATGAATAATACTTCGTGGTGGTGCTCACCCTATTGGAATACCTTTTGGGGGCAGGCTGTAATCGAAATATTTGGTGGAACAACAAGTTCATTGCTTTTTCTTTTTTTGGTTTTATTTCTTTTTAAGCCGAAAGTAAGGGTGAGCTATTTTTTATGCAAAGTGCAACCGCCGGAACAAGCGGCTTATTTTTTATTTAAGTTCGTCAACTTATCCTTTTTTCCTGCATACGATATAAGTGTAGAACTATATAAAATCAGGAAAATACCTATGGGAGATCGAACGTATAATAATGAGTTTAGCAGGCTAAGTTTAGTTAATGCGAATATTTCCCACGTTGCTGGTCGTTCATTTTATTGGAACAAAAAACCTGATAACCCGCATTGTGTTTTAATACGGAGTGTAGAAAACCTTTCAGAGATATTAAGTGATGAGATGACCGGAATAGTTTTAAAAATAAGTCTTAAGCACGGTTTAACGGGTCTGTCAAAAGTTTTCGAGCGGGAATATTGTCAGGAATCGGATATTAAAAAAGGGAAATTTAAATCAGGTACAAAGTTTGGTGTTATATAATTTTACTGTTATTTTACATCATATAAACTCAGCGCTATGAAAAAGAATACATCTGATATTGAATTAGTCTAACCGAATAAAATTTGAAGCTATCATTTTTATCAGACGATAAAGAAATCAGGTAGCATCACTAACTATATAACCTTGACGATATGAAAAGAACATTTGATATTGAAATCGGATAATAAATTCTAATCTGTCAAATCATTTTAAAAAAGTTTGAGGGCCGAATAAGGCCCTTTTCTTATTTAAATTATCCGGTTAAACAGATTAGGTCCATCACTTCTGCAGATTCACGCCTAAGCTGCTGGTTATCAATAAAGATTTTTCTTCTATATGTGATTTGACTACGCCTGATTCTGCCAAATCAGCCTGACTTTCCTTATCTTTGCCGTCCCAAATTTTTAAAACCTTTGGGATTTTTATGTCTGAAGATCAAATTGTTAACCAGGTAAACGCTGATGTGCAGGAGCCTGTTCAACCTTCTAATGAAGGCGAAACAGCTACAGCGACACAAAATCCACCTGCAGGTAACGGTCATACGTATGAGCCGCCAACAGCTCACGACGATTTTGACTGGACCATCGATAAGCGAAACGTATCCTCTTACAGCAAAGAAGAAAAAGAGAAGTACGATGTAGTTTATGAAGGAACTTTTAAAGCCGTAACAGATGGCGAATTGGTAAATGGTTCTATCGTAGGACTTACCAAAACTGATGTTGTGATCAACATCGGGTTCAAAAGCGACGGTCTCGTTTCACTCAACGAGTTCCGCGATCTTCCCGGTCTCAAGATAGGAGACGAAGTGGAAGTAATGGTGGTAGAAAAAGAAGACCGCCAGGGTCACCTTCACCTGAGCCGCAAGCAAGCGCGCATCACGCGTGCATGGGAGCGTATAGTTGAGGTGCACAAAACAGGAGAAGTGATCACAGGTACTGTAACATCTAAAACAAAAGGCGGATTGATCGTAGATGTATTCGGAATGGAAACCTTCCTTCCGGGTTCACAGATCGACGTTAAGCCAGTAACCGATTACGATCAGTTCGTGGGCAAGACCATGGAGTTCAAAGTGGTGAAAGTAAATGAAGCCATTAAGAACGCCGTAGTGAGCCACAAAGCTCTGATCGAAAGCGATATCGAGGCACAGCGTGCACAGATCATGAGCAAGCTGGAAAAAGGACAGGTACTCGAAGGAACGGTGAAGAACATTACAGACTTTGGTGCTTTCATGGACCTTGGTGGATTGGACGGATTGCTGTACATCACAGACATCAGCTGGGGCCGCATAAGCCACCCGAGCGAAGTGTTGAAGCTGGACCAGAAATTACAAGTGGTGGTGCTGGATTTCGACGACGAGAAAAAGCGTATCAGCCTTGGTTTGAAACAGCTCACATCTCATCCATGGGAAGTGCTGCCTGATACCATTAAAGAAGGCGAGATCGTAGAAGGTAAAGTAGTGAATATTGAAGATTACGGTGCGTTCCTGGAAATTCAGCCAGGTGTTGAAGGACTTGTTCACGTAAGTGAGATCACATGGGCCAACACACCTGTGAATGCAAAGGAATTCTTCAAATTAGGAGATATACATAAAGCTAAGATCGTAACGCTGGATAAAGAGAGCAGGAAAATGAGCTTGTCTATCAAGCAGCTTTCACCTGATCCCTGGAGCGAGATCGATCAGAAGTTCCCTGAAGGAAGCCGTCATACCGGCCTGGTAAAAAACATCACTCCTTACGGCGTGTTTGTTGAGCTGGCTCCCGGCATTGGAGGCATGATCCACATCAGTGATCTCAGCTGGCTGAAGCGTTTCAATCATCCTACAGAGTATACCAAAGTTGGCAGCAACATTGAAGTGGTGATCCTGAATATTGACAAGGACAACCGCAAGCTCCAACTTGGACACAAACAACTGGAGGAAGATCCCTGGAATGCGCTTGAAGATACATTTGCTATCGGAAGCACTCACGAGGGTACAGTAACGCGCAAAGATGATAAAGGTGCAATTGTACAGTTGCCTTATGGACTGGAAGGATTTGCTCCTGGCCGTCATCTGATGAAGGAAGAAGGCAAGCAGATCGTTGCTGATGAAGTAGCGCCTTTCGTGGTTATCGAATTCGATCGTAACGAAAAGCGTATCGTTCTTTCTCATACCCGTATCTGGGAACAGGCGAAAGCTGATGAGAAAGAAAGTGCAAAGAAAGAGCAGCGGACTGAAGCCGATAAGGCGCGCAAAGCCATCAAGAACATTCAGAGCAAGGTTGAAAAACCAACCCTCGGTGACCTTGGCGCTTTGGCAGAGATCAAGAAGAAACTGGAAGAAGGCAACAACGAAGCCGGAAACCAATAGTTGATACTAAAA
>JBAVMD010000517.1:0-3683 GCA_049689695.1 Chitinophagaceae bacterium
CTCCTGTACAGATCATTTGCATCGTTGAAAGGATATTCCAGGTTAGTCTGGGAATTGACTACGGGATTGAAAGGGTTTTTTTCGCCCAGGTCCATCAGGCCCACTACATCACGCGTTTCGGTCACGGTTCCGTTCCTGTTGGTCACCCATACTTCTATGCGCAGGATCTGCACCTGTGATTTTATCACGGGCAAAGAGCTCATGGCATTGTTATAATTCTTGCGGAAGTATTGCGATAGCAGGAAGTGGCGGTTCTCTTCGTAATCGTTTGCCTTGAACTGGTAGGAAACGGTGGCGCTTCCGCCGGCAAAGCTCTGGCTCTGGCGTTGTGCACGCTGATTGGCCAGCACGCCGGTAACATAAAGCTTACCGAACTGCAACTGTGTTTTTAAACCGAACAAAGATTGTGCGCCCGGGATCAATGAACCTCTCGATGAAAAAGCTACGTTACCTGCTTCTATGCGTTTAATGATCTCATCATCACGGCCGGTGTAATCCAGCTTCAATTGGTTTTCGAAATCGAAAGTGGCGAGCGTATTATAATTAATGGGAAGCTTCAGCTTATCTCCGATGTTGCCGATCACGCTCAGGTTGGCGTTCATATCAAAATCGAATCCCCCGGTCCTTCTGGCCCGTTCGGGCAGGGCGGGGTTCTTGATATTCTGTCCCTGGTAGCCTGCGAGGATATCGATATTACCCTGCGGCTTGATCTCCACTTTGGGCAAGCCATCCGGCCCTGCGCCAAAAATTCTGTTCACCAGGCTGTTGTGCCAGGTGAGCTTTGGCCGTTCCAACTTGCGGTTAAGGGAATTGAGTATGTTGGAACGTTTTTTAAAATATTCGATCTCGGCCTTACGCGCCTGTATGCGCTGGAATTCGTCGAACGTGAGATAAGTAGGTGAACGGTAATACCGGGTGCCGATCTTTTCAACAATGTAATACTGACGTGTCTTTGGATCGTACTCTATGGAATCAGTAATGTTAGCAGGATTCTTCAGGTCAAATGAGCTGCGGCCGGGGTAAGTGTATTTGTCGCCGCGCCTGTCCTGTATGGGATACTTAAGCGTATCCGAACCGCGTGGCCGGGTAGTATCCTGGAAGGGCATGCCAAAAGCAGTACTCTCTAAAGGTAAGAAAGCAGTCAGAACGGCAAGCAGCACCGAGGCGATCATGAAAGGCCGGGTAATAACAGTCACAGGTCTTCCTACAGCGTTGGTTAGGTATAGGTTTGGTCGATAGGCTCAGAGTAATTTTAATGCTTTTTTGATGATTTCTTCTACCTGCTTCAGATCCGGTTCGGCCGTAACAACTTTTTTTACTGCCTGTTCACCGGTATTCCTGGCTATTCCCAGGGAGATCAGAGCATTTAACGCATCCTGTTCCAGGGAATTGTTTATCAAGGGGGAAATATTTGATCCGGTATTGATTTTACCCACTTTATCTCTCAGCTCCAAAATGATCCTTTCGGCGGATTTTTTTCCGATGCCTTTAATGCTCTCCAGCATTTTGGCATTGCCCTGAATAATAGCCCGGCTGATCTCGTCGGGCTTCAGGGAAGACAACATCATTCGTGCAGTTGCTGCGCCCACTCCCCCAACACTTAACAGTTGAAGGAACATTTCTTTTTCGGCCGCCTCAAAAAAACCGTACAGCGTGTGTTTATCTTCCTGAATGTGAAGGTGCGTAAATAAAGTCCCCTTTTGCATGGCCTGGATGCGGGTGTAGGTATTAAGGCTGATCTGCACTTCATATCCAACACCATTCACGTCAACCTGCACCATGGCCGGCAACTTATGTACGAACTCACCCTTTAAAAAAGCAAACATTGCTGCGAAAATAGGGGTTTTACACTACGTGCAAAACAAGAAACAGGGAACAAGGTTCAAGGCACAAGGGGAAGCTACGTAAAAGTGAACAGAAAGGTTTTATAACGGTTCATTACTTAAATCTTTTTCTCTTTTCTTGCTTCCTGAACCTTGTTCCTTGTCCCTTATTCTTTAGAATTCTTACTTTTACGCACTTTTTAATTCATCTCCGCTGTAAACGAATCAATTAATGAGTGCTAAAATTACCGCAGCCATCACGGCCGTTGGAGGCTATGTTCCGGAAGACAAGCTTACGAATTTCGATCTGGAAAAAATGGTAGAGACCAACGACGAATGGATACGCACCCGCACCGGGGTTTCGGAAAGACGCATACTGAAAGGAGAAGGAAAAGGAAGTTCCGACCTGGGGGCGCCCGCTGTGATGGACCTATGCCAAAAAAGAGGCATCGATCCCAAAGAAATAGATTGCATTATCTGCTGTACGGTTACACCTGATATGATGTTCCCCGCCACAGCCAACCTTATTTCAGCCAAGGTAGGCGCAAGCAATGCTTTCGGGTTTGACCTGGAAGCTGCCTGCTCCGGTTTTTTATTTGGCGTTACCACCGGCACTGCGCTGATCGAGAGCGGCCGCTATAAAAAAGTAGTGGTGGTAGGTGCAGATAAAATGAGCGCCATTGTTGATTACAGCGACAGGACCACCTGCATTTTATTTGGCGACGGGGCCGGCGCTGTATTGCTTGAACCCAATAACGAAGGATACGGTGTGCTGGACAGCATTCTTCGCAGCGATGGAAGCGGCGCGCCTTTCCTGCACATGAAGGCCGGCGGGTCTTTAAGGCCACCGAGCAATGAAACCGTTGCCGCCAAGGAACATTACATTTACCAGGAAGGCCAGGCCGTTTTTAAATTTGCCGTAAAAGGCATGGCCGATGTAAGCGCCGAGCTGCTGGAAAGAAATAATCTCACGGGCGATGATATCGCCTGGCTGGTGCCGCACCAGGCCAACAAACGCATCATTGATGCCACGGCTAACCGCATGGGGCTTTCGCAAGACAAGGTAATGCTGAACATTCAGAAATACGGCAACACTACCGCCGCTACCATTCCGCTTTGTTTATGGGAGTGGGAAAGCAAATTGAAGAAAGGTGAAAATATTGTGCTGGCTGCGTTTGGCGGCGGATTTACCTGGGGCGCTACGCTGGTGAAGTGGGCGTATTAGAACAATCATCCATTGAACAAAAAGAAAAGAGAAAGATATCTCTGGGATAAATATTTCGGTATTGAAAATCCCGACAACCTGCCTATTTATGTAAAGCACGCAAACTTCAGAACTTCCGAAATAGACGATGAGGGCATTCAGTTGATGGTAAAGCGAATTACCGGTATCGAGCTGCTTGACCTTGATGAAACAAACATTACCAATGAAGCGGTGAAGCTGATAACAAAGCTGGAAGGCTTGAAAGAATTAAGGCTGAAGGGAAATCATTCATTGGATAATGACTGTGTTGAAGACCTGAGCCGCATCACCAGTCTTGAGCTGCTTCATTTAGGAGGAACATCAGTTACTGTCGATGGGATTGAAAAACTGGCAGCGCTCAAAAACCTGAAAAAGCTTTTGCTTTCTGCAGATGATAATGAAAACGTGAAGGATAAGCTGTTTGGTTTAGCGGTGGAGCTTCCGGACTGTGAATTTATCGTAAATTATAAGCGTATTTATTTTTGAATGAACAGCCGGGAACGCGGATTGTCAGGATCATTAAGATTTGCGCTGATAATTTTGGTGAACATCATAACACATAACTCCAAAATAAGCCGAAGAAGATTTTGAAATTATCAATTAGGATGCTTACTAAA
>JBAVMD010000518.1:0-3123 GCA_049689695.1 Chitinophagaceae bacterium
CTTAATGCCCTCAAAAATGGCCTGTCCATAATGGAGTGCAGCAACTGAAGGGCTCATCAGGAGCGGCTGATAGGGCTTGATCTCCACATTCTTCCACTCACCATTTTCATAATCGGCCTCGAGCATATGGTCTGTAAAATACTTGCCGAATGGAATATTTTCCAGTGGCGTATCAAGCAACTTGCTCCTTTCTACCTTCGTTACAGGGATACTGCTGGCTGCAATCATAATTGCTGTTTATTTATTGGCAAAGAAACAATTATTCACTTGGCTGGCAAAACACCCGTCCAAATTTTACTAACAAATGTTAGTCTGTATAAAGAAATAATCATACCCGGAATTTTTATGAATAAATTGCAGCCGTTCCATCTGATGCAACAACATGAGTCTCCAAAATATACAATTGCCACGCCTGGTTATTACTGAATTATACCGCGATGTGCTGGTGGATATAGATACCAGCGACCCAGAACCAAATGATCCAAAACCAGCCCCGGTCCCCGAACCCGCTCCCATAAAAGAGCCGGAACCTGCTCCTAAACCTGTCAGCGATCCGCCACCTGTTCCGCAGGCGCCGCAATCCCGCATAAAATTCCTGGGCGGCAATAAAAAGCACATAGCCTTTATTGTAAACTGCTCAACCGATGTATACCTGCCGGATGCGCAGCTCGACTGGCTGGGCAAAATGCTGGAGGCCTGCCGGCTGAACCTGGGCGATGTGGCCATTGCCAATATTGCAAAAAACCGGTTTACTATTACCGATATAAAAGAAGAACTGCATAGTTCTACTATCATTTTACTGGGGACCGAGCCGCTTGCCCTTCAGCTTCCGCTGAATTTCCCGCATTTCAACCTGCAGGCATTCGACGGTATCGTATTTCTAAGCACGCCTTCGCCCGATGAATTGAATAAGCCCACCACCGAAGCAAAGGTGCTCAAGAGCAAGCTCTGGGTATGCCTTCAAAAACTGTTCAAACTTTAAAACACCTTATGCAGCTGGTATTTGCAACCAACAATGCCCATAAGATACAGGAGATGCAGGCAGCCATTGGCAGCCAGGTAGAGCTTATTACCCTCAGGCAGGCAGGCATTGATATAGATATTCCCGAGCCGCACGATACATTGGAACAGAACGCCTCTGAAAAATCATCCACTATTCACAAGCTCACCGGTAAAAATACTTTCAGTGAAGACACAGGTCTTGAGGTAATGGCCCTTAACGGAGAACCCGGCGTAAAAAGCGCCCGCTATGCAGGTGATCATAAAGATTTCAGCCATAACATCACCAAACTCCTGACTAATCTTTCCGGCAAAGAGAACAGGAAAGCCCGTTTCAGAACGGTTATATCGCTTATACTCGATGGCAGGGAATATTTTTTTGAAGGAATTTGCGAGGGTGAGATCATTCCTGATCTGCGCGGCAGCGAAGGCTTTGGATATGATCCCGTTTTTGTACCGGCAGGCAGTGGCAAAACCTTTGCAGAGATGAGTATGGCAGAGAAGAACGTTTACAGCCACCGCAGGAAAGCTGGCGACAAACTGGTTGATTTTTTGCACCAACATATTAACACTCAATTCCAAACAGCGTCAACTACCTGAAAAAAAGTGGAGTATCCAAGCAACTATAATATTCCCGAAACCGACTTGATAAGAGCATGCATTGCCGGAAACCGCGCTATGCAGGAAGAGCTGTACAAAAGATTCGCCCCTAAAATGTACGCTGTTTGCATGCGGTATGCCAACAATGCAGATGATGCACAGGACCTTTTACAGGAAGGATTTATAAAAGTGTACAGGAACCTGGAAAAGTTCAGGGCCGAAGGTTCTTTTGAAGGTTGGGTGAGGCGGGTTTTCGTGAACACGTCCATCGAGCATTTCAGGCGAAAGAATACGCTGTACAGCATAACAGAGAAAGAGGAGGGTATTATTGAAGATGGAGATATCAATGCGCTTGATAACCTGGCGGAAAAAGATATCATCAATCTTATCCGGGAATTATCGCCCGGCTATAGAACGGTCTTCAATATGTATGTGATAGAAGGATATTCTCATAAAGAGATCGGAAATATCCTGGGCATCAGCGAAGGAACCAGCAAATCACAATTAGCAAGGGCGAAAGCCATACTGCAGAAAAAAGTGCAGGAACAACTCGAAAACAACCGAAAATCGTTTACCCGATAAATCCCCTATGGCCGAAGATTTACAATATCGCCTATATAATATCAGCATCACGCCTCCCGGTGACGCATGGTCGAAGATCGTTGAGCAGCTTGATAAAGAGGCACAGGAAAAACTCTCCCTCAAAATGCAGCAGGCAGTTCTTATGCCACCTGCTGATGCCTGGCAAAATATACTGAACGTATTGAATGAAGGCGAATCAACTCATCAGACAAAAATAATTCCGCTTACCCGCAGGCGCAATCAACTTGCGGCCGCCGCAATTGCAGCCGGCATTATTATATTAGCAGGGCTGTATTATTTTATGGCGGGTGATGGCGCTTCCGATACCACCGCTGAACGCACAGTTCAGCCAACCAGGAATATCTCCCCTTCTCAAAACAACAGGCAGGCTCCCTCAACTGCAAGTTCTTTGCGTAATATCCGGCCTGCAAGCCGCATGGTTATTGCAGCTAATATGAATCCCCTGGCCGCCTTTGCGAGTAATAACCGTGCATCACGGATACGTTATGCCAGCTTGAACAACAATTCGCTCGAGGCCAGTACGCAAAATGCTTTAAGCACAGACGGTGTTGTTGGACAACAGGTATCTGAACAACCTAAAACCTATATCACGCCTAAAGCATATTTAACCGTTCAGGCCCCTAACGGGCAACCCACAAAGATCTCTGCGAAATTCGCGGATGCCGTTGGGTATGTTCTTAACAATGAACCGTTAGACAATATGAGCTCCGCGCTGAAAAGCATTTCCTGGAAAAAGCGTTTCAGCAGCTGGAGCAATAAGCTCATGATGAATGCAGGCTTCATTCCCGCGGCTACCAATTTCTTCGACATTGTTGAGCTGGAAGAATTACTGAAAGATTAGTTCAACTTTGCCGCTTAATTTTATGTGAAACGCGGCTGCATGCAGAGAATAAAAATTGAGCTTCCTGAAAAATTCGGATT
>JBAVMD010000519.1:0-1913 GCA_049689695.1 Chitinophagaceae bacterium
GTGTTGTGCTAACCGGCACTCCTACCTTTACCAGTCAACCTGCCCAAGCATTTCCTGATTACGACGACATTCAGGGAACATTAGTAGAATTAGACACTCTGCCAAGCGGTGTTTCCGTTGACGACATCTTCTATTACAACAGCCCCACCTCTGGAAAATACCTTCAGCGCGTTATAGATGGCCCTTATCGCGCAGTATGGGCCGGCATTGTAGGAGGCGGCGGCAACCAAGCAACAAAATTACAGGCAGTAGCCAGCCATCCTGATATAAATGAAATTCTATTTGATGATCCGCGCGGTGCAGTCATTACACTCAATTCTGCTACCATCACCATTCCTGAAACTACCATACTCCGCTTTGCACAGGGGAACATGCTAACAGGTGATGCAATTATTGATGGAGGTATTATAGATGCCTCGTACAGCTCTCAAATTGCTGATACTACTATTACGCTTAACCCTGCCGGAACTTCTACAGGAAAATTTTCTGTGAAATGGTATGGGGCGCAAGGCAAGCATGATGGACTGGTTAATGATTCCATTCCTATTCAAAGATGCATTGATGCAATCATTGCCAGCCATAGCTTAACAAGCGAGCGAATGTTGCATACTTTATTCTTTCCTTCGGGATATTATTATTGCAATGATCCCCTCGTAGCTTCAAATTGGAACGCAATATCAAATCGTTACGAGGGATTTACAATGTTCTTTGAAGGTGAAACAAGTTTTTGGGAATCTTCTGCCAGTGGTACTACACTTAATTTTAGCCTGGATGATAAACAAAATTTTGGATTGGCAATCCAGGCGGGTAAAGGTGTGCAGATCAAAGGGCTGAAATTTGTAGGAGGCTTTGAACCGCCTAATGATACCCCATCCTACGCATTCTTTTCTCAATCGCTTGACGATTTTACAGATGGAGTGTCCAGGGATAAACGTTTTTCACCGTACGCCGGAATTGTTATTGATCCATTTGCACATCAATATCCCCCAGGCCCAACACCTCCTTATGCACCTGATGCTGATGAAGCATACCCCGGATACAATGGTCAGGATAGCGCACCGGAATTTTACCGCGGTAACAGCGGCACTGGTACGAGTAACGGTATTATTATTAGCGATGTGATCGTCGCCAATTTTGTGGTAGGAATTTGTAATTCTCCGAATGGTGTGTTGGGTGCCAATGCAGAACTAATGCTTATAGAAAAAACACAGTTCTATGGCTGCAAAGTATGCGTTTCCTCATCGCATGACCAGGAGAAAACCAATGAAATGCGTCATTGCGCATGCTGGGGTGGCACACATACTTTTTTTGCCACAAACCTTTACGGGGTTGGAATTGCAGGTAACTGGATCATAGATTCAATACAACTGGCCAGGAACGTGATATCTTTTATTTATAATATCGGTGGAGGTTATTACCCAACATATATCAGCAATGTGTTTGCTGAAAGTTGTGCGCATTTTGGCTTCATGAGCGCTCTCAAGGGTTCCGAGGTAAAAAATGTAAACTTCGATTTTGCAAGGCCTGATATTGAAACGTCAGCCTATATGGATTGGATGATAGATGGAGATGGTGTGACCTATAAGAATTGTAATTTTCGGATATATAATAATTTCGGCTGGCCGATCAGCATCAATGGAGCGTCTGTTTTTGAAAACTGTACATTCGACGTGGTACCATTCAGTGGTAGTTACGGGCAATATGTAAATGGTGATGGGCCAAGGTTCATAGACTGCAGGGCTAATTCAAGCGTTTTTGGCGCTTCTACACCCGTATATCATTATAGAAACAGAACGGGGTATTCTGTGTACGGGGATACTTATGTAGTAGATCCTGCGCCCAACTATCCAAATGTGAAGATGGGATTGATCCTTAACAACAGCACAGCCTTCAAAGAAGTGTTTATCATTAAT
>JBAVMD010000520.1:0-13130 GCA_049689695.1 Chitinophagaceae bacterium
GGCTATACACTCCAAACACAGGATATTTTTGAGCATCCCACTATTGCAGAGCTGTCATTAAAATTAAAAAAATCAACTCAACAAGCCGATCAATCGCCGGTTGTTGGCGAAATCCCGCTTTCGCCAATTCAATATCAATTTTTTTCAAATGAAACAATAAACAAGCATCACTACAATCAATCAGTGATGCTGAAGCTAAGTGAAAGACTGAACGAGGATACACTGAATATGATATTAAATAAATTGTCCGAACAGCATGATATGCTCCGGGCCAATTTCAATTTTGATAATGCAGAAATAATCCAGGTAATATATAATGCAAAAAAGAATATTATACCCCGGGTTGTTGATTTAAGAAACAAAAGTGAAGAAGAATCCGGTAAAATAATAGATCAAACGATTTCTGAAATACAAGCAACTATTGACCTGGGGAATGGCTGCCTGATGCAGGGTGTACTTTTTAAACTAAAAGATAGCGACCGTCTTTTTCTTACTATTCATCACCTGGTAGTGGACGGAATTTCCTGGCGGATCCTGCTTGATGATATTGGCCTCTTGCTGGAACAGCATAATAACAACAACTTACTTTCGTTGCCGCCCAAAACAAGTTCCTTTAAACAATGGGCCGCACAACTAGGTCTCTATGCCAATAGCGAAGCCTTTTTAAAAGAAAGAGAATATTGGCGCAGTATTGAAAAAAGCCCGGTTGAAAACATTCAGAGAGCCATAGACAGCCCTGAAAATAAGATAAAAGATGCATGTACGGTTTTCACAGCATTATCTAAAAAAGAAACAGATTTATTACTGACCAAAGTACATTACCCCTTTACTACAGAGATAAATGATATTTTGCTTGCTGCATTATGCAGAACAATTAATCACACTTTCATAAAGAAAAACAACCCTGCCCACAACAACCTTATCAAAGGAGAAGGAGTTATTGCAATTGCATTAGAAGGGCATGGCAGAGAGCAAATTTTAAAAGATATAAATATTAATCGGACCGTAGGATGGTTTACAAGCATATATCCTGTTATCCTTACTGCAACAAATGATCTTTCATCTCTCATAAAAAACACCAAACAAAACCTTCGGCAAATTCCTAATAAAGGAATTGGCCATGGCCTATTAAAGTATTTAACAACCAAAGAAAACAAAAAAGGGTTCGATTTTAATTTAACCCCGCAAATCAGCTTTAATTACTTAGGGGATTTTAATACCACTGAAAATGACCATTTTGATATAGTACACAATTATGCCGGCCTTTCGTGCAGCCCTGAACAGGAACGTGATTTTGAAATAGAAGTCTCGGGAATCATTGTCGATAAACAACTGAAGCTATCCATTGCATATTCTGCTAAACAGTTCAAAAGGGACACAATCCAAAATTTATTAAATGATTTTGAGAACTCGATCCGGGAAATAATTTCTTATTGTTTATCGCAAAAAGAAAAAACATTAACCCCGGCCGACCTTACATATAATAGACTCAGTACAGTTCAATTGGACAAATTAGAAAAGGTGGGTGTAGTGGAAGATGCCTATCCCCTATCCCCTTTGCAGGAAGGAATGTTTTTTCATTTTCTATATGATAAGAAATCTCTTGATTATGTTGAGCAACTATCTTACCGGCTGCATGGGCATATTGATATAAAAGGGATTGAAAAAAGTTTTTCCAACATTGTAAGCAGACACGGCATACTACGAACTTCTTTTGTTTCTGAAGACTTTGAAAGACCCCTGCAAATAGTTTGGAAGAATCGGCCTGCTAAAATTCATTACAAAGATTTAAGAAAATTAAGCGGTATCAAGCAAAAGGAATTTATAAAAAAACATAAAGCCAAAGATTTAAACCGGGGTTTTGATTTAATAAATGACAGGCTAATACGATTGGCAATATTTCAACTGCAGGATGAAGCAGTTGAAATGGTCTGGAGCCATCATCATATCATAATCGACGGCTGGTGCTTATCCATACTGATAGGTGACTTCTTCAGTTTCTACAACGCATCATTATCGGGTAAATTATTACGATTAACCCCTGCAACTCCCTACAAAAATTTCATTAAATGGCTTGAGCAAAAAGATAAAGAAGGTTCCGCGCTATTTTGGGAAAATTATACGAAGGGCTACGAAAAATTAAGCGGCATTCCCCGCACAGATCTAACAAATAAAGGATGCATAAATGAAGAAGGATTCATTTTTAAACTGAATGCAACATTTACATCCTCTCTTAACAAAATAGCTGTCGCCAACGGGGTAACTCTTAATACCATTGTTCAGGCAATATGGAGTATTTTACTCTCGAAATACAATACAGCCTGCGATGTTCTATTTGGAACCGTGGTTTCCGGCAGGTCTCCCGAAATAGGAGGAATAGAAACAATAATGGGGTTGTTTATCAATACCATTCCACTAAGGGTACAAATAGAAAATGAAAACTCTTTCTTAGCTTTTTCAACTGAAATTCAAAAAAATACGATAGAGAGAGAAGCACATCACCACTACCCTTTAGCCGATATTCAAAATAGCTCACCCCTGAAACAAAACCTGCTCGATCATATCCTGGTTTTTGAGAATTATCCTATCTCTGATGAAATAAATAACCTGCTTACATCCGAAACGCATGCTGATATAAAAATTACAGATATAGCTATTCATGAAAAAACCAATTACGATTTTAACCTGATTGTTGTGCCTGGCAAAGAGCTTACTTTGCGTTTTTTGTATAACAGCCGGGTTTATGACAGCAATTTTATAAAGCATATTGGAAAGCATTTTGAGAAAGTTGCAGAAACGATTATACAAAATGAAAAAATAACATTAGGGGAAATCAGCATTCTCACCGACCAGGAAAAACAACTTGTTCTAAATGGATTTAATGGGACTCAGTTTTCATATCCTGAGAAAAAATCCGTCGTAAAGCTTTTTGAAAATGTTGTTGAAAAATATAAGGCCAAAATAGCCTTAGAGTCCGGAGACACAAAAATAGATTATGATGAATTAAACAAAAAGGCAAATAAACTTGCCCATTATTTAATTGAAAATTATAATATAAAAGCAAATGACCCGGTAGCATTGCTGCTCGACAGGTCTGAGGGGTTGATAATAGCGGTACTTGGTGTGCTAAAGGCAGGTGCAGCGTATGTTCCTATTGATGGTACTTATCCTGCGGTAAGAATAAATCATATACTGCAAGACAGTAATACAAACCTGTTTATTACAAACAAAAGCTTAAACCCGGCAATTGATAATTGTAATATGCAGAAGCTTTTTATTGATGAGGAATGGGAAAAAATAAATCTTTGTTCCGATAAAAACATTGAATTAAATATCGATAACGATTTTCCTGCTTACATTGTTTATACCTCGGGCTCTACGGGGCTGCCCAAAGGAGTAGTGATGCCGCACGGGGCTTTGGCAAATCTTTTAAACTGGCAATTAAGCCGGGAAGGGTTTGATAAAGAAACGAGAACCCTTCAATTTTCCTCCATCAGCTTTGATGTTTCTTTTCAAGAGTTGTTTTCCACCTGGCTCACAGGCGGCACATTGGTAATGATAAATGAAGCGCTACGAAAAGATACGCCCCGCCTTTTAAAATTTATTTCTGATAAAAATATCCGGCGATTGTTTTTACCTTTTGCCGCACTACAACAAATAACAGAATCCATTGTCATCACAGAGGGCTTAAAACTTTCATTAAAAGAAGTTATTACTGCCGGAGAAAGATTAATAATCAGCCCGGCGGTTTCAACCTTTTTTAAAACAATGAAAGGTTGCCGTTTGTATAACCAGTACGGCCCTTCTGAAACCCATGTAATTACAGAATATCCTTTGCCTGCGGATGTAAATGAATGGGAAACGCTTCCCCCGATAGGTAAACCCATATCCAATACAGACATATATATTCTGGATAATAATCTCAATCCTTTACCTGTTGGAGTGGAAGGGGAAATATATGCTGCAGGCGCAAATCTTGCCACGGGCTATTTAAACAACAGCATTTTAACGTCAGAGAAATTTATTAAAAACCCATTTAAAGAAGGGTTTCTGTACAAAACGGGAGATATAGGAAGGTGGCGCATGGACGGGAATATCGATTGCCTGGGAAGAAAGGATACTCAAACAAAAATCCGGGGATTTAGAGTAGAATTGGGTGAAATAGAATCTTTGCTGCTAAGCCATGAAGATATAAAAGAAGCAGTGGTAGTTGCGAAAGAAGATATACAAAAAACTAAATCCCTGGCAGCTTATATTATACCCAAAAACAACATACAAACAGAAGCTTTAAAAATTTATGTCAGAAAAAACCTGCCCGATTATATGCTTCCCTCTTATTTCATTAAGATGGCAGCCTTTCCGCTTACAAGCAGCGGAAAGATAGACCGTAACAAGTTGCCGGATCCCTCTGAATATTATAATGAAGCTAAAAAACATTCATCGTTAACGGCACAAACCGTCACAGAGAAAAAGCTTCTTGAAATCTGGAAAGAAATATTGGAGTTGAAGCAAATAAGCATTGATGATAACTTTTTTGAAATTGGCGGGCATTCACTGAAGGCTACCAGGCTCGCGTCTAAAATATATAGGGTTTTTGGAATAAACCTGGCCTTGAAAACTATCTTCACCCACACTACCATTACTGCCCTGGCGCAGCAAATTGAGAAAGAAGATAAACAGGTATACGCTCCCATACCTAAGGCCCCGGAAGCGCCTTATTACCCTGTTTCCAATGCACAAAAACGGCTTTGGGTATTGGCCGGCTTTTCTAAAAGTTCCGTGGCCTATAATATGTCTGCAAGTATTTTTTTGCATGGCAAGTCAAATACAGAAGCACTCAATAAAGCTTTTAAAACCCTTGTGAGCAGGCATGAAAGCTTAAGGACAAATTTTATAGAAATGGAAGGGGAAGTAAAACAAGTAATAATTCCTCCCGAAGACACCAAATTTGAAATTGTTTTTTCCGATTTATCTACGGTATCTGATACCGCAAACGTAATAGATGAGCAAATTGATGAAGCATATAAAAAGCCTTTCGACCTCTCCGCTGATCCTCTGATTCGCGTAAGTGTCAGCAAGCTGGAAAAAAATAGGCATTTATTGATCCTGACCATGCATCATATTATCAGCGACGGCTGGTCTATCAGTGTCTTGCTAAAAGAATTTTTACTGCTTTATAAATCCTATGCCGGGGGAAAAGGAAACCCCCTGGCTCCTTTACGCATTCAATACAAGGATTATACCTGGTGGAAGAATGAACTGCTAAACGAAGAAAAAATAAAACCGCATAAAGAATACTGGCTAAAGAAGTTTAATGGTGCAATACCAGTATTGGAAATGCCACTGGACAAGTCCAGGCCCGCAGAAAAAACATATAACGGAGATACGCTTTACTTCGAACTGAATAAAAGCCTATTATCTCAACTAAAACATTTAAGCCGTACTCAAGGGTGCACACTATTTATGGCTTTGCTGGCTGTATTAAAAGCGCTGCTTTATAAATACACTTCGCAAACCGATATTGTCATTGGGTCTCCGGTTGCCGGCAGGGACCATATAGACCTGGAAAACCAGGTGGGGTTTTATGTAAATACGCTGGCCCTGAGAACAACCTTTAATGCGGCCAATAGTTTTATAGAGTTAATGCAAAAAGTGAAAGAAACTACAATTCTCGGACACGAGCACCAGTTATATCCTTTCGATGTGTTAGTAGATGCACTTAAATTGGAGAAAAGCTTAAACCGTTCGCCGCTTTTTGATATAATGTGTTCACTTCAGGATCCTGAGATAAATAATGAACTAAAAAAAGGGCTGAAAGACATTCGCCTGGAAACATACCAAAAGCATTCTGCCAGCAGCAAGTTTGATATGGCCTGGAATTTTGAAGAAGTGAAAGGTAAAATGATTTTTGGCATTGAATATAATACAGACCTGTTCGATAAAGGAACTACAGAGCAATTGGGCGCTCACTTCCAAAATGTATTGAAGGCAGTAATGGCCAATCCCACAGTGAGCTTAAATAAAATAGAATACCTGACAAATGGCGAAAAGCGGCGGCTTCTCAATTCATTCAATAACACAAAAACGTTATTTCCCTTTAATAAAAGCGTTGTCACGCTTTTTGATGAACAGGTAAAGAAAACACCTGGTAATATTGCTGTTGCAAATAATGATGGCAAACAACTTTCATACAAGGAATTGCAAGAAAAATCCAATGCTTTGGCCGCATACCTGCAGCAACATACATCAATTGAAAGTAATGATAAAATTTCCCTGTTAACCGGCCGCTCTCCGGAAATGATCATTGGAATAATGGGCATATTAAAGGCAGGCGCTGCCTATGTTCCAATAGAAATATCCTATCCCATCGATAGAATAGAATATATGCTTGACCAGGCAAATTGCAAAGTGGTTGTTACTACCGAACAAATAGATTTGCCCAAACACCGCACTATTTTCATTGAAGACGCATTAAAAGGCCATTCAATATTTAAAAAGCGCGCTATTTTGCCCGATGCTTCCGCGTTTGTAATATTTACCTCCGGTTCTACCGGCAAGCCGAAGGGTGTAGAGGTTTCGCATCGGGCTATAGTAAATTTAGTCGCCGGTTTACAAAAAGACATTTATCACAATTATTCCAAATGTTTAAAAATTGCCTTGGGCGCATCCTACGTTTTCGATGCATCTGTACAACAAATATTTGCTTGCTTACTTAATGGGCACAGCTTATATATTGTACCAGGCAACATAAAGCAATCGGGTCATGATCTCCTGGAATATTTAATAAAAAACAAAATTGATGTTACGGATGGAACACCTGCACATATAAGCATGCTTGTGGATGCAGATATTGGTGAAGTTCCAGAGGTAAAGCATTATATAATTGGTGGGGAGGCGTTGCCGAAACAATTGGTTAAAAAATTTTATGCTTTGTTCGGCAACAAAACCGTTGAGCTCCCACTTATCAGTAATGTCTACGGCCCTACCGAATGCTGTGTAGATGCTACCCATTTCGCGGTCTATCCCAACCAATTAGAAAATTATGATACCATTCCCATTGGTAAACCAATGGCAAACAGGTACACTTATATTTTGGATGAACAATTGAAACCTGTCCCTATCGGGGTGTGGGGCGAGCTTTATATTGGCGGAGAAGGTCTGGCAAAGGGCTATGTAAACCTGCCCGGGCAAACTGCAGAATTTTTTACTCCAAACCCTTTTAAGAAAAATGAACGGGTTTATAAAACAGGAGATATATGCCGGTGGTTGCACGATGGTAATATAGCATATATGGGGCGGAATGATAACCAGGTCAAGATAAGAGGTTACCGCATTGAACCAGGAGAGATAGAAAATGTATTATTACAGCACCCAGGTGTAAAAGAAGCGGTTGTATTGGCAAAACAGGATAAAAGTCAAAACCAATACCTGGTTGCCTATATAGTATCTGCAGAAGAAATTGGCGTGCCTCTTTTGTTTTCACATTTAAAAAGATCATTGCCTGATTATATGCATCCGGCTCATTTTGTGCAGTTGGAAAAACTCCCGGTAAATACAAACGGCAAGATAGACCGGGCAGCATTGCTTTCTCTTAATGATGAAGAGTTAAAAACCAGGAATATTTATGTGGCTCCCGACAATGTAGTGGAAGAGCGCCTGGCAGAAATCTGGAAAAATATATTGCAAAAGGACTCAATAGGCACAAATGAAAGCTTCTTTCAAATCGGCGGACATTCCCTTAATGCTACCCGAATGGTTTCCATGATACACAAATCGTTACATGTGCGTTTGAGCCTACGTGATATTTTTGGGTATCCTACAATAAAAGAGCTGGCTGCTTATATTATAAACAGCCAACAAGAACATCATATTATTATAGAACCAATCGGTGAGAAAGACTATTATGAAATTTCAAATGCGCAAAAACGCCTGTGGATACTAAGCCAGTTTGGAGACGGATCAATAGCTTACAATATTACCGGAGCATTTATTCTACAGGGAAACTTACATAAAGATGCATTGGTAAGATCATTGGAAACAGTGGTGGAGAGGCATGAAAGCCTGCGTACAGTTTTTGTAATTATAAATGATGAGCCAAAGCAAAAAATAATTCCGGGAAGTGAATTAAAACTCGAGATGGAATATATTGATTTAACCGGTGAAACTGACCCCGGATCAGTTGCAAAAAAAATAGCCGTTGAAACAGCAGTAACCCCATTTGATCTTTCGAAAGGCCCTCTGCTCCGCACCAGGCTTATAGGTACGGCAAAAAATGAAAATATACTATTAGTTACTATGCACCATATTATTTCGGATGCCTGGTCATCTGAAATACTGTTGCATGAGATCGCCGTTCTGTACAACGCATTTGCAACCGGTAAAAGCAATCCTTTAACTCCATTAAAAATTCAATACAAGGATTATGCAGCATGGCAACGCAAGCTAATGTCAGATGTTTCTTTTACGCTTCACCGGAAATATTGGTTAGAGAAATTCAAAGGAGAAATTACACCACTTCAATTGCCAACGGATGCTCCCCGTAATGATTTGCAAACATTCAACGGCGCCATTTACGCGTTCAATATAAGTGAGGATGCCACTGGCAGTTTTAGAATGCTAAGTACAAAGCATGAAACCACCATGTTTATGAGTTTACTTGCTTTCGTAAAACTGTTCTTATATAAATTGACAGGCCAAACCGACATAATAGTAGGCTCATCTGTTGCAGGCCGGCAGCATGGTGATTTGAATGATCAACTAGGTTTTTATGTAAATACATTAGCATTAAGGACCCGCATTAATAAGGAGGAACCGTTCTCCGCATTATTAAATGATGTTAAAAATACTGTCCTGGAAGCCTACGAACACCAGGTTTTTCCCTTCGATATGTTGGTAGATGAATTGCAAATAAAGCGGAATCTTAGCCGCTCTCCCATTTTTGACGTAATGGTTGAATTTTCCGATAATAAGGAGGCGGTAAAGAATCGGACAGAATTCATCGGCTTAAAAATGTCTCCGTTCCTTACAGAATTGACAACGAGCAGGTTCGATTTGATTTTTAACTTTTATGAAACCGAGGGTGATATTACTGTTTCCATTGAATACAACACAGACCTGTTTAAACCAGAAACGATGGAATTGATGAAAATGCGGTTTTTAAAATTAGCTGAATCTATATTGGTTGATAATGACACATTACCTGCCAACGCTGATATGAGACTGGACATTGAAAAGAATAAAAGCATCAAATTGAAAATGATGTCAGATACAACTGAACTGTTTTAGGGAAAATAAACCTTAACCTTTTAAATCTTTAAGAATGATCAGGCACCTTATCCACTCCATGATTGTTTGTCCTGATATGGACAAAACTTATCCCAGGATCTCCCATGGCAAAGGCGTTTACCTATATGATGAAAATGGCAAAGAATACCTCGATGCTTCTTCGGGTTCGGCCGCGGTATCTAATATTGGCCACGGCCTGGAGGCCATTGGGGAAGTTATGAAAGTGCAGGCAGCTAAAGTGAGCGTTTTACCAACACATGCTTTCAGTTCTTCCATTGTGGAAGATTATCTGCGCCAGCTTGTTGATTTTGCACCCAAAGGGTTTGCAAGGGCCTGGACCGTAATGAGCGGCACAGAAGCTGTAGAAAATGCTATAAAACTTTCCTTACAATATCAGCAACTTATAGGTTGTGCCACCCGCTATAAAATTTTAGCCCGCTGGGGAAGCTATCATGGGAACTCGGTATTTACTTTAGACGTTGGGGGAATGAAGCTACGGCGCACCACCTATAGCAAATGGATGAACAACTTTCCCCATATCCAGCCAGCGTATGCATACCGGAAACCCGCAGATATGAGCATGGAAGAATATTCCATACAATGTTCTTCAGAACTTGAAAAAACAATTGTAGAAGAAGGCCCGGATACAATTGCAGCCTTTGTGGTGGAGCCCGTTGTGGCTGCGGCTTTGGGCGCGGTACCGCCACCTCCGGGTTATTTTAAGGAAATCAGGCGGATATGCTCCCAATATGGAGTTGTATTAATTGCAGATGAAATATTAACAGGATTTGGCAGAACAGGTAAAAATTTCGGGTTAGACAACTTTGACATTATTCCTGATATAATTGCTGCGGGAAAAGGTATAAGCGGAGGTTATTTTCCGCTGTCTGCAGTTATTGCCCATTCAAAAATAACCCTGCCTTTTGAAGAGACAAAAATGCCTTTTCTGGGGGGGCACACATTTGCATGTAATCCCATAGGCGCTGCGGTAGGTATGTATGTGCTGGAATTTCTAAAAAAACACGACATCGTGAAACAAGCAGGAGTTAAAGGGGAAATATTCTTAAAAAAATTAACCCGCTTATACAAATATGATATTGTAGGCGATGTAAGAGGTGTGGGATTGCTTGCCGGAATTGAACTGGTGAGCGATAGACTAACAAAAAGCCCATTCCCTAAAGAAATGAATGTAAGCAAACGTATAGGAGAAAAATCAATAAGCAAGGGGGTAATCCTATATCCGGGCAAAGGTTCAGCAGATGGCGCTTCTGGGGACCATATCATGATAACGCCTCCATTAATAATTGAAGAGCACCAACTGGAGAGAATTGTTTCAGTTTTAGAAGAAAGCATTAGTGAAGTGATGGCTGAACTGAAGAATGAATTGAATATGGTGTCCTGATCATATAAAAAAACGAATATGCAATTGGAAGAAACACTAAATAATAAAATCAATTCTGATTACTGGGAAAAAAAGTTGAATGAAGATATGGCTGATGCGGTTGTATCCACGTTCGCCCTTTCTTTGTCGAAGAGACCGGAACAAAAGGATGAATATAAGCTAACAGTTGATCTGCCGGATCCACTTACAGCCCAGATTGCCAGGATTTGCAATGATTCGGAAGTGTTGATTTTTACATTTCACCTTACCGCCCTCAGCTCGTTGATTTTTAAATATACTAAAACTGAAAAATTATTTTTTGGAAGCGCTTATTTGCCTGCATTTGAATTTGAAAAAAGGGGCGCTGTAGGCAATGACCACTTGATTTTCTATAAGGCAGAAATTGAAAAGCACCTTTCCTTTAAACAATTATTCAGCAAACTGAAAGAGGAAGTATTGGATACTGCAAACTACCATGGGATTTTGATGAGTGATGTGCGGGACACAGTTGCTGAGGGTAACATCGAAAGCTTGCTGCAATTTGGTTTTATGATGGAAGACATAGACGACGAAAGCCCTCTGTTGAATAGTTTTGAATTACTTTTTATAATATCCAACACAAGCAATGGCGGGCAATTGGCTGCTTTTTTTGATGCCAATAAATCAGATCGGCAGTTGATTCAATTTTTTCTGGCTAATTACTGCACCTTTTTACAAAACATACTTCAAAATTTATACACCCCGATAATTGACCTTGAATTTATAAGTGCAGGGGAAAAGCAATTATTGCTTCATGATTTTTCCGGCCCCGAAAGAGCATTGACATTTCCCACTGCTGTTGACCGATTTGAATACAATGCAACCCAGGTCCCTAATCGCATTGCCATTGAGTTTAATGACAAAAACATAAGCTATACTGAACTTAATAACGGGGCCAATCAATTGGGCAGGATACTATTAACAAAAGCTTCTCTAAAGGCGGATGATTTAGTGGCAATAATAATGGATCGCTCAGAAAAAATGGCAGAGGCTATTCTTGCCGTTTGGAAATGCGGTGCAGCTTATGTACCCATTGACCCTGAATACCCAATAGATAGAATAAAAACAATTCTTGAAAATGCGGCCGTTACATTGATCATAATCGAACGGGAAGTTTTGCACGGCACATTCAACGAAATGTTAGTGTCGTTTGCAACGGTCATTTCCTTAGATGAAGTTGAAAAAGAAAAGCAGCAACTGGAAAAAAGCAATCTTACTATTACTGTTGATCCCAATGCCCTGGCTTATGTAATTTATACTTCAGGCTCAACCGGACAGCCAAAAGGAGTGATGATTGAACATATCGGAATGATGAACCATTTAGAGGCTAAGCTAGCAGAAATGGAAATTGGGGCCGAAAGCATTGTAGTGCAAAATGCCCCACAGTGTTTCGACATATCAGTGTGGCAGCTTTTTGCAGCGTTAATGGCGGGAGGCAAAACAATCATTTATGATAATGAAGTAGTGTTAAATCTTGAGGAATTTATAAACAGGGTGGACCAGGATGGAGTCACCACCCTTGAGTTGGTGCCTTCCTATCTTTTGGAGATGCAATATCTTTTGGATGAAATGAAGGATAAGGAACTTTTTTCAAAGCTGAACATTTTGATCCTTAATGCCGAAACTTTGATGCCTGCTACCGTTCAGCGCTGGTTCGGTGCTTTTCCTCTTATACGGATTGTAAACACTTATGGCGCTACCGAAGTGTCGGATGATATGTCGCACTACATCATGGACAAATTGCCTGTAACTGCTACGGTGCCTGTAATGTACCGGCCTATACAAAATTTCAAATTATACATTTTAGATGATGCGATGCAGCTTTGCCCCATTGGCGTTAATGGGGAAATTTATTTATCAGGTTTTGCAGTTGGGAGAGGATATTTAAATGATGAAGAAAAAACAAGAGCTGCCTTTGTATCAGATCCTTTTGTTAAAGGGAAGAAATCGCGGATGTATAAAACCGGCGATATAGGCCGTTTGCTTCCTGATGGTACTATGGAATTTTATGGAAGACAGGATTTCCAGGTAAAAATACGCGGCCACAGGGTGGAACCAGGCGAAATAGAACATCAGTTAACAAAATTGGAAGGCATAAAAAATGCAGTGGTACTGGACAGGGAATCGGAGGACAATCAAAAATATTTAGTTGCATATATTATTGCAGAAGATAAAATTGATGCCGCCGCTATTGCTGCAAAGCTCAGAGAACAACTGCCCGATTACATGGTGCCTGCTTTTTTCGTGCAACTGGAAAGCTTTCCCCTGACACCTAACGGAAAGATCAATAAAAAGAACCTGCCTGATCCAGGGAATGCAACTCAAAACAGCTACTCTGCATCCACTGCCTTCGCAAGGAAAATAGAAGAAAAGCTTATACGTATCTGGCAGGAAGTACTGGATAAAAAAAAGATCGGTACTAAAG
>JBAVMD010000521.1:0-2134 GCA_049689695.1 Chitinophagaceae bacterium
ACCTGTGATATATGGACGAAATGAAGATTTTAAATACAGACAAGTTTGCTGGTAAAATAATTTAACGGCTATATTTGAAAAAATGAATGCCTGGCCCGGATTGATCAATGACTGGAAACAAAAAAAAATATTGCTGAACTGGCGATGGCCCTGGCATTTATTTTTTTGGCTGGGATATATTTTATTCCGCTTCGGACCATATTATATTACCGTAAAAAGCTACAAAAGGATTTTCCTGGAGTACATGTTACTTTCAGAAATACTGTTTGTGGTAGCTACTTACTTTACAATCTGGCTGTACAAACGTTTATTTACAAAGAAAAAATACCTCAACTATTTTTTGATTGGTGCAGGCAGCTGGCTGTTGTACCTGTATGCCAAAACTGCTTTCCAGTTTTATTATTTAAGGAGTATTCAGGGTTTCCAGGGCAGTAATTTCTCGAATGTTATTATCAACAGCATAACATTTGTGATTATTTGTTTTTTATTTATTACGGCCTGTAAATATTTCAAGGATGGATACATTGCACAACAATTTGAAGCCGAAAGAAAACAGCAGCAGTTAGTGGCTGAGATCAATAACCTGAAATCGCAGATTGCTCCTCACTTTTTATTTAACACGCTTAATAACCTGTACGGCCTTGCCGTAGATAAGTCAGATAAATTACCCGATCTGATGTTGCGCCTGTCTGATCTGCTCAGGCATTCCCTGTATGAAACCCAAAAAACATTTGTACCGCTGATAGATGAAATAAATGTATTAAAAAGCTATATACAGCTTGAGCGTGTTCGCCTGGAAGATGATTTGAAACTTGAATTCGATAACCAGGTTCCTGATGACGCGCAACACCAGATTGCTCCCCTTATTTTAATTGTATTCATAGAAAATTCCTTCAAGCATGCAAAGCTATTTAAGGAAGGAGCAGTAGAGATCTCCATTAAAACGATGCTCGAAAATAATTGGTTCAGCTTAACAATAAAGAATAATTATAACGCCGACAAGCCAGCCTCATCTAACGGGATTGGTTTAATAAATGTAAAGAGAAGGCTGGAAGTGCTTTATCCAAATCACCGGCATCAGTTAACAATTTTCAAAGACGATGCGTATTATACAGTAAGTTTAGGCCTGCAATTGGTAAATTAATTATCAGGGAACATGGAGCTTAAAAAATACAATTGTTTGGTGGTGGATGATGAGCCTATAGCTAGAAAGATCATTGTTAACTATATAGCGCAAATGCCATTACTGGTATTGGCCGGGGAGCAGATAAACGCACTGAGCACCATTGATTACCTGAGAACCCATAGTAATATAGATATTATTTTCCTGGACATTAACATGCCCAATCTTTCCGGCCTACAGTTATTAAAAATATTACAGCCGCAACAACCTATAATTTTGACCACCGCCTATGCGGAGCATGCAGTGGAAAGCTACGAATTGAATGCTGTTGACTACCTGTTGAAACCCTTTTCGTTCGAGCGGTTTACGAAAGCAGTGTACAAGGCCGTTGATGTTCTAAACACCTCGTATAAAAAAAATTACGGCGCCTCCAACGACGAACAACCTGTTATCTTTATAAAATCTGACGGCAAGAACTATCCTGTTATTGTGAATGATATATTGTACTGTGAGGCGAGGAAAAACTATACTATGGTGGTACTGAAGAACGAGCAAAAGTTCATGACGCTTGTTTCATTGTCAAAATTTGAAACTTTATTAGCTGAGGCAGGCGGGGATTTTATGCAAATACATCGCTCTTTTTTAATATCCAGGAAGCATATTATTGCTGTAACTCCCAATAGCGTAACTATAGATAAATTCGAAATACCGATCGGAGTGCAATTTAAAGAGCGTTTTTTTAAAGCGATAGGAATGAAGGATAATGAATAAAGGTGATTGAAATCTTATTGTTAATTTCATCCCATGTATATATTACGGTAACACGTCTTACGATGTCCCGTCCCTGGCATGTGGTAGTGTAATTTCCGCTGATCTGCTGAACCATTCTTTCTTTACTTATTTTCTTTGAAAACAATGCGCTGCCGGAGAGCATAAGTGCAAAAAGCAACAGGTATTTGGGCATGCTTAAAAATAATTTAATTCCTCTGAAATTTTTTAATGGCCCTAAAC
>JBAVMD010000522.1:0-2058 GCA_049689695.1 Chitinophagaceae bacterium
CCTTAGAGTTGCCTGATCCAAATATTTCTGAACTTCACTGCGTCTCCGTGATCCTGCAATACGATGGCTTCTTTATCTGCATGCTTTGTGTAAGAAGGTTGACCAATGTAAGCCGTAGCTCCTTTCAGTTGCACATGATTTTGTACAAGCACACCATTGTGCAACACACTGCAATAAGCAGGTGAGCGCAGCGAACCGTCATCATTAAAGCGTGGCGCTGTGAAAATTATATCGTAGGTCTGCCATTCACCAGGTTTCCTGCTTGCATTTACCAATGGTATGTATTGTTTATAAATGCTGGCTGCCTGTCCATTACTGTACGTTCTGTTGTTGTAAGAATCAAGCACCTGCACTTCGTATTGTCCCATAAGAAAAATTCCACTGTTGCCGCGCCCCTGTCCTTCTCCCTTTACAACTTCTGGTGATTGCCATTCAACGTGCAACTGGCAATCGCCGAATAATTTTTTTGTACGGATGTTGCCGGCACCTTTTGTTACTACCATGCTGTTGTTGTCGATCTTCCATGCTGCAGCTTGCCCGTTCATTGCGGTCCACTCAGAAAAATCTTTTCCATTAAACAGTACAATCGCATCCGACGGAGGTTGATCTTGTGTGCCGGGATTCACCATTTTGGGGATTGGCTCCCATACTTCTGTAGACTTTGGATCACCGGTTTGCTGTGCAGTTGCAGAAAATACGAGGATAGTAAAAATACCAAGTGGAAAAAACATGAGTGGCTTCATAACAATGATTTAGATAAAATGAAAGATACTAAAAACCCGCGTGGGGATAAATGTTGCCTTGATGGGGTTTTGTGTGGCATTGTTTTCGCAGGATATAAAATTAGAAAACTTACCCGAATCCATTCCAAAAAAGACCTTCTTGATCGTTCCGTGTAGTTGGTTAATAAATTTTAATCTATAAATTTCGTACGTATGAGGAAGCTCCACTCTATGCTTGTATTATTTGGTGCATTATGTTTCGGGACAGCCTGTAATAAAACACTGAGCGAAGAAGACAGCGCCGCAAAAAAACGCGCAGAAGAATTTCAGGCAGCAGTTCTGACGCACAAGTATAAAATATCAGCATTTTATTCAGACAAAGCAATTGATTATATCACTTCTGATACCGAAGTGAAATCAGAAACAGATCTTTGGGGCTATGTAAAAGAACACATCAAAGACGATGAAAATTATTTTGGTGCAAACGGCACATTGACCGTTTACCAGAAAGCAGCCAGGATAGCAGGCAATGATGCGGAAACGATCAATACCGGCTACGGCATCGGAGCAAAAGGGGCAGACGTTGCCGTAACTTTTGTAGACTACAGCTACAAGCCGCTTGAATATAAGCTGCTTGAATTTGATAACGCCTATTTCACGGTTTATGTAGATGGCCCCGGAGGCGCTAAGCTATACACCAAGTACGCGCGTGTTGAATAAGTAATATATAACCTGTACCCTATTCGGTAACGGGAGGATCATAAGATTCTCCCGTTTATAATTTGGATTCAGTGAACTGCGGAATAAATTCCACAGGTTGTTGATGATAACAATTTTTAGAAGCCTGGTCATTGAACAAACCGGTATCATAAGATTGTAAAATCTTTTTTAGAACAGACGCCCGTTTTTAATCCCATCCTATAAATTTTCCGATCTGTACCAGGAAAATTTCCGCACCTTAGTGAAGTATTATTCCCATGTGTATCTATTCCCTTAAACCCTGAACCCTTGTGTTGGCATGGATGTTATTCCATGTTATAAAACGCTCTTTGATGAAACAAACTTTACTCTCTTTGTGCATGCTTATGGCCTGCCAGTGCTTTGCACAGGATGAAACCATCAAAAAATTAAAATCCGATTCCGAAAACGGCATTAAGAAAGATGCCGCAGATACAACGCAAAAAACCTGGAAAACAGGCGGTGCGCTTGGATTGAATCTCTCACAGGGCTCGCTCAGCAACTGGGCTGCGGGTGGCGATGAATTTTCCTTATCGCTCAATGCACTTATAAGCTACTTTGCATTTTACAAAAAAGATAAGCACAGTTGGGACAATAC
>JBAVMD010000523.1:0-1619 GCA_049689695.1 Chitinophagaceae bacterium
GCGTTCACTTGCGGCAATCCCAGTTGCTTGCCTATAAGCCTGCTTTCTTCATTTCTCAGGTCCATGTCTGAAAAATGCTGTTCTTTATTAAGCTGTTTATTTACATCAAATGTTTGTTCAAACAAAGAAAGGTCCTTCACCTGCAGTTCCTTTTGGATTACGATGTTCTTCTGCATCTCAGACAGGTTGTTAAGCTCTTTTCCGATGATAGAGAGTTTTTTTGAAAAGATGCCGCCGGGCAGGTAACCTTTAAATATTACATACGATTGAATAAAGCTCTGGTAGCTCATTTGCAGCTCGCCGATATTGTTATAATCGGTTTCAATAAAACGCGGTATATCGGAAAGCTTTTTATCAGCAAGCAACAACATAACATGGTCCAGCCGCCTGGCAAGCAGCAGTACCTGGTTATGGTCGGCAGTGCTTTCTATAAAACCGATGGCCTGTCCTTTCTTGACCATTTCGCCTTCACTGGCGAAAAGGCTGGTGAGCTTTCCATCAGCATGGCTTATGATCTGCTTGGGAGGATTTATGGAAACCAGCATTCCTCTTGACTGCACTACTTCAGGATATTTTATGAACCAGCAAACAATAACGGTAAGCAATATCAGGATACCAAAAATAGAGATACCCCAGCGCACATAAAAGTCAGGCTTATGCGAAATAAATTCCTGCACAGTGGTGCTCCTGAGGTGTATATTTTTTTTTGCCGGGGGCTTAAGAAGTTCAGGCATGTGATCAGGTTTAATTTCCCAGTTCCAATTGATTTTTTACCAGGTGATAATAGGTTCCCCGCAGGCTAGTGAGCTCTTCGTGCCTGCCGGCTTCCACTATATACCCATTCTCAAATACAATGATGTGATCTGCATTCTTTACCGTGCTGAGCCTGTGAGCGATCATTACAACGGTCTTGTCCTCAAAAAATTCATGAAGATTTCCGAGTATCACTTTTTCATTGGTGGCATCCAGGGCATTTGTAGCTTCATCAAAGAAAATAAATTGCGGATCGCGGTACACAGCACGCGCTATCAGTATTCTTTGCCGCTGTCCCTGGCTAAGACCAATGCCCTCCGGCCCGATCATGGTATTGAAACCAAGAGGCAGGGATTCTATCAATTCCATGATGTTCGCAATTCTGCAGGCGTTCTCCAGTTTGTCGAAACTAACATTGCTTTCTCCCGTCAATATATTATTAGCAATAGTATCGCTGAAAATATAGCCATCCTGCATAACTATCCCGCATTGCTCACGCCAGAAAGATGCACTGATGTGTTTGAGGTTTTGATTTCCTATTTTAATTTCTCCTGAATAGTCATCGTATATTTTCATCAGCAGCTTAATAAGCGTGGTCTTGCCGCTTCCGCTCATGCCCACAATGGCGGTCACTTTACGCTGCGGGATCTCAAGGCTTATTTTTTTCAATACTGCTTCGTTACCTGCGCCCGGGTATTTGAAAGAAACTCCCCTGATGATAATGGACTTATTCTGCGGAAGGTATTTTACGTATTCTGCGTTGTCATCTTCTTCGTCGGCCAATTTGTGTATATCATTAAGACGTTCCAGGGAAATTTTTGCATCCTGCGCCTGCTGTACAAACGAAATAAGATTTTCTACAGGGC
>JBAVMD010000524.1:0-8178 GCA_049689695.1 Chitinophagaceae bacterium
AGACAACGGCTCCCGGTTTGATGAGCAGGTACAGAAAACAGCGCTCTATTTTTATGACCCGCTCTGGCTGCACTGGCAATTGAAGGGACTGAAACACGAAAATGGCCAGCCTGATGATGTAAAACCCGTACAGCCCCTTGCAGTCATTCCCGAAATACCGGTCGTAGCAGACAACAGCGAAGAACCGGGACCAATAGAAGAACCCGAAGTTTTCGAAGAACCTGAAGCTCCATTGGAACAGGAAGTACATTCCGATGAATTGCCTGTGCTCACCGAACCGGAATCAATGCCTTTAGAAGAAGCGCAACCCGAAGAAATACCTGCCCCGGTTGAGACAACTCAGGCAGATGAAGAGCAAGCCGTTGAGCAGGAAACACCGGAAACAATCGAAAATTTTCATACCGAAACAACTGAACCCCCTGAGCCAGAAGTTGTTGAACCGGTGGAAGAAGTTGCGGAACCTGTGCAGCCGGAAATAATGGCGGTTAGCGAACAGCCTGCCCCGACCGTGATTCCTAACCCTAAACCGGCAGTTAGAGAAGCGCCGCTGGCCTTCGATCCTTACTATACCATCGATTACTTTGCCTCCCAGGGCATTAAGCCGCCGGCCGATGTACAGCCGGGCGATAAGCTGGGCAAACAGCTCAAAAGCTTTACGGAATGGCTTAAAACCATGAAGCGATTGCCCCATACCGTTCCCGAACCGCGGAACGACGAGGCCGAACAGCAGAATATCCGCCGTTTTGCAGCCGGTTCGCTCGAAGAAAAGGAAGTGGTGACGGAAACCATGGCAGAGGTGCTTATTAAGCAGGACAGGCGCGGCGAAGCCATCGACATTTATGAGAAATTAAGTTTGCTCGATCCCTCTAAAAGGGCTTATTTTGCAGCGAAAATTGAAAATTTAAAAGCGAACTGATATGATCCTGTTTTTGATCCTGATAGTGCTGGCAAGTGCGATTCTTGGTTTTATCATCCTGGTACAAAATCCTAAAGGTGGCGGTCTTGCCGCTAACGTGGGCGGTTTCAGCAACCAGTTCATGGGTGTTAAGCAAACTACCGATGTGCTGGAAAAAGGTACCTGGATCTTTGCGGCAGCAATTGCCCTGCTTTGCCTGTTCTCAGCTTTTTTTATTCCGAAAAATCAAAGCGTTCGTGAAATAAATGCAAGGCCCACAACAACTACGGCTCCTGTGAACCAAAACCCGCCGGGAAATACACAACCGTCTGGTACGCCGCAGCAAACGCCAAAGCCTTAAAAAATAATTATTAATGAAGCACCCTGTCGTAAATGGCAGGGTTTTTTATTTAATTTTCGCCTTTACAATTCATCTCCTATGAGAAGAATACTACTGTTCATTCTGTTGATCGTTCTGCTCGTGGCAGGGTATTTTGCCTGGGTATTCCTTGGCTCGGCAACGGGTTTTAAGGGAGACGCAAAATATCTTTATATCCCCACCGACCGCACTACCAGGGAGTTGGTGATGCATCAGCTTGAAAGTGACAGCCTGGTAAAGCATCTGCGTGGTTTTAACTTCCTGGCGGAAAGAATGGGTTACTGGAACAACATCAGGCCCGGAAAATACAAGATAGCGGATGGCGACAACCTCATTACCATCGTAAAAAAATTACGCAATGGCCAGCAGGAACCCGTGAACCTGGTGATCCTTAAATTCCGCACCCGTGAAGCCATGGCAGGCGCCATCGGAAAAAAACTGGAATGCGACTCAGCCGCGCTTCTTGCTTTTATGAACAACGAAGATTCGCTTAAGCAATACGGCGTGGATACCAATACGGTCATGAGCATTATTTTTCCTGATACCTACACGCATTTCTGGAACACTACGCCCAGGAAAGTTTTTAATAAATTCTATGATGCACATAAAGCAATCTGGACCGATGAGCGAAAGAAAAAGGCTGCAGCGCATAACCTCACTCCCGCTGCCGCTTATACGCTGGCATCTATTATAGAAGAAGAAACGAACGATAAAAACGATAAACCGCTCATGGCAAGCGTGTACATGAACAGGGTGAATACGGGCATGCGGCTGGGAGCAGATCCCACCGTAAAATTTGCGTTGCGCGATTTTGAGCTCAAGCGCATTTACGAAAAACACCTGGTTGTTGAATCACCTTACAATACGTATCGCGTATACGGACTGCCGCCCGGCCCTATATGTACACCTTCTGTTGAAACGCTGGATGCAGTACTGAATGCGCCGGCCACCACGTATATTTATTTTGTGGCCAAGAGCGATTTTTCCGGCTCGCATATCTTCACATCTAATTACAGCGACCATTTAAAATATGCAAAAGAATATCAGCAGGCATTGAATGAGCTGATAGAAAAGAAAAAAGCAAAGGAAGAAACAGAATAATTTCAAAATTGCTCAATATCGCAATTGCTCAATAAACTTCGACACGCAATACTTTTGAATAAATTGAGCCATTGAGCCATTTTCAAATTTTCACATTATAAATGACCAAGCTCGAACGCATCATACTTGACACTACTGTCATGAAAACGCTCATCAGGTGGAGCCAGCACATTGTATTGCCCGGCTTTCAGAACCTGCCGCTTTATGATGTGATCGTATTTTTTATTAAGCAGATGCGGAAGGTTGGGTTGAATGAAAGAGCAGCCGCCATTTCATTCAACTTTTTGATGGCCATTCCCGCAGCCACCATCTTTCTTTGTACGCTTCTGCCCTATCTGCCGATATCTGCACAGATAACAGACCAGTTGCTGAGCATTACGGAAGATATTACGCCAGACGACAATACTTATTTCGCCATCAAAGGCTTTCTCGAAGATTTTTTAGAAACTCCCAGAAGCGGTTTGCTTTCCCTGGGTTTTTTACTGGCTGTGTTTTATGCGTCGAATGCCATGATGGGCATCATGCGTACGTTCAACAAATCGCTCATTTATATTTCAAGGCGCAATTTTTTAGAGTCGAGATGGATGGCCATTAAGCTTACCACGCTGGTGATCGTGCTGGTAATAGCTACGCTTGTTTTGCTGGCAACACAAGGCCGTTTTCTTGCCTGGATGCTCGAGCGTCTGCGTATAAAGGATGCAACTATTCTCTTCGTGATCCAGATAGTGCGCTGGGCTTTGCTGATAGGCCTGTTTTATTACGCCATCGCATTCATTTACAAATATGCGCCTGCCGTGCATAAGCGCTGGAAACTTACATCGCCGGGCACAACACTGGCTACATTTTTGATAGTAGTGACTGCCTGGTTGTTCTCTTTTTGGGTAACTAACTTCGGCAGCTTTAATAAAGTTTACGGGTCCATAGGAACAATCCTGATCATTATGTTGTTAGTATACATCAATTCGCTTGTGCTGCTGATAGGATTTGAGCTGAATGTTAGCATTCATTCCCTTAAACACCAGGCTGATGAAAGGGCCAAACATGAGACAGACGGTAAGCTTAAAAAATAATTTTTCCGGAACTTTACTCAACTTCAACAAAACCTGCAAAAAATGAAAAGAATACTTTTAGCCGCCTCCATGCTTACAGCGGTAGGCCTGATGTCGTTTTATGTAGCAAACGATCCATTGCCTATAGGCGCAGACATGCCCAAGGCAGATGTGAAACTGAAAGACATATCAGGCAAAGACATCACACTTAAAGATGCTAAGAAGCAGAACGGGTTGCTGGTAATGTTCAGCTGCAATACCTGCCCTTATGTTGTAAAAAATCAAAGCCGCACAAAAGAGATCTGTCAATACGCGCTCAGCAAAGGAATGGGTGTTGTAGTGCTTAACTCTAACGAAGGACAGCGCGATGCCGATGATTCATACAATGAAATGCAGGATTACGCAAAAGCCCAGGGTTACGAATGGTTCTATGCGGTAGATAAGAACAATGAGCTGGCAGATGCATTCGGCGCAATGCGCACACCGGAATGTTACCTGTTTGATAAGTCAGGCAAACTCGTTTATCATGGCGCTATCGATGATAGCCCTGCCGATCAGTCGAGAGTAAGCCGTGTTCACCTGAAAGAAGCCATCAACGAAGCCGTTACCGGTAAGGATGTAAGCGTGAAGCAATCCAAGAGCGTTGGCTGTGGAATTAAAAGAATATAACTAAAAGATACAAGGCGCAAGATGCAAGGCACAAGCTAAAGACTTGTGCCTTGTCTTTTTGTGGTTGTTTATATAATTGCATTGTGTTGAATATAAAAATCATTCAAATAAATAAGGCGACACTTCAACGGATGGGGCTTAAGATTGATAGGAGTTGTTCTCTGCAATGAAGACACAAAGCTAATGCGTGCAAACATTGCACACAATGCCCTATTTGTGGTATTTTTTGGAATATTATTTCGCCAGCGCTTTCATCTCCAGTACAAACTGTGGTTCTGTAAGCTGGCGCTCGAAGAATTTACGGTAACCCGTTTTGTTATTGATAAACAACGTTGAGGGAATGGAACCGCTCCATTTAGGATCTACCTGCGGACAAAAATGATCGGCATTGGTTTCATCCAGCCAGAAGAAAGTGGCGTTGTAATTATTTTTTTTGATGAAGGAAGCGACCTTGCCGGGATAATCACTTGTAAAATCGAGGCTTACCAGCAGCAGCTCCGCTTTCTGATCGGCATACTTTTTTACTTCTTCCTGGAAATACGGCAATTCATGTACGCAGGGCGCGCACCAGGTAGCCCAGAAATTCACCACCAGCGGATGATCGCTTTTCTTTATGTATTCCGCCACCTCTTCTATTTTCACTCTCTTTATATTCTGAGAAACGGCAGAAGTTGCAAAGCACAAACACGTAAACATCAACAGGCAAAATAAAATCTTCATTCTGCGAAAATAAGTCATTAGGTCATTAAGTCATAGAGTCATTAGGTCATTGAGATAGTTTAAGAAAATATTGACTTAATGACCTAATGACCAATTCTACTCACCACTCCCTACTCCCTACTCACCTTCCTCCACTCCCCAATTCCTCAACAACTCCTCCTGGAGATCGCCCGGTAATTTTTCTTTTCCATAATGCCCCGCAGCAGATTTCTGTCTGTATGCTTCATAAAGTGTGACTGCACACGCAACAGAAATATTCAATGAACGGATAATACCAGCCTGCGGAATAATGAAATTGCCGTCACACAACTCTCTTATGTCATCGCTTACACCGGAATGTTCATTGCCAAAAACAAGTGCAATGCTTTCCGTAAAATCGATCTCGTATAGATTCACCGCATCCGTAGCAAGATGCGTTGAAAGAATGCGCTTGTATTTTTTACGGAGCTCTGCAAAACATCCGGCCACATCTTCAAAAGGATGAACAGTAAGCCATTTGGCAGCGCTGGAAGAACTGCGCGGGCCAAATTTTTTATGTCTTGGAATCCGGGTATTCAATACATAAATATCCTGTACGCCCACTGCATCACAGGTACGCATTACGGCAGAAATATTATGCGGGTCCTGCACATTCTCCAGCACAACCGCCAGATCGTTCTGGCGTTTATGTATTACGGAAAGCAACTTTTCTCTGCGTTCAGGAGTCATTGATTCAAATGTGAAAATGTGAAAATATGAAAATGGCTCAATTGTACAATGTTAGCGAGTCAGGCTGTATAATTGAGCTATTTTCACATTTTCGAATTTGCATATTACCTTTACCCCAGTTCAGTAACCTGAAAAACCCAACCAATGCGCCTCTTTAAAAAGATCCTTAAAATAACAGGGCTTACCCTGCTCTTCCTGATAGCCGTTGCTTTTGCAGCGCCCTTCCTGTTCAAAGGAAAGATCATCTCCCTCGTAAAAAAAGAGATCAACAACAACATTAATGCGAAGGCTGATTTTAAAGACGTAAGCATTTCTTTCTTTCGTCATTTTCCGCAGGTTTCCGTAGCGCTTAAAGACCTCGAGATCATAGGCACCGGTGAGTTTGAAGGCGATACGCTGATATCGGCAAAAGAGATCGATGCATCGCTCAATTTTATGAGCATGGTGAAAGGATCGGATTACAAGATCTATGCGTTAAACATCAATGAGCCGCGCATTCATGCCATCATTCATGAGAATGGCAACGCCAACTGGGATATCGCAAAAACAGATACAGCTGCTGCGATAAGTTCAGACAGCGCAGCCTCTTATAAACTCAACCTGCAGCATTACACCATCAACAATGGTTATGTTCTTTATGATGATGCATCAGGCAATATGAGCACAGAGATCGTAAACCTCAATCATGAGGGCAGCGGTGATTTTACCGCAGATCTCTTCACGCTGCAGACATCCACCAAAGCAGACAAGGTGAATTTTACTTATGCAGGCATTCCTTATCTATCTAAAGTAAATACCGGCATAGATGCAGATATCGAAATCGATAACAAATCAGGCAAGTACAGTTTTAAGGATGCTGTGATTTTGTTGAATGAACTGAAGCTGGCAGCCAATGGGTTTTTTCAAATGGCAAACGATGGCAGCTATAATATGGACATTGCTTTTGATGCGCCATCAACTGATTTCAAAAATATCCTGTCGCTCATCCCTGTTATATACCAGCAGGATTTCGCAAAAATTAAAACAAGCGGCAAGGCCATTTTCAATGGTTTTGTAAAAGGTGTGTACAACGATATGCAGCTCCCTGCATATCAACTCAACCTGGACATAGCAGATGGATTTTTTCAATATCCTGACCTGCCCAAAGCCGTGAAGAATATAAATCTTCAATTGAAAGTTGACAACCCGGATGGCATTACAGACCATACCGTCATCAATATTCCAAAAGCGCACATCGATTTCAATAATGAGCCTTTTGATTTCAGGCTGATGGTGAAAAATCCCATCAGCGACCTGTTCCTGGATGCAGCCGCCAAAGGAAGGCTTGATCTTTCAACCATCGCACAATTTGTAAAGCTGGAAGCGGGAACTAAGTTGAGTGGATTGCTGCAGGCTGACCTGGCGGTGAATGGCCGCTTGTCTGCCATTGACCGGCAGCAATACGATCAATTCAATGCATCGGGTAAACTCGACCTCGATAATTTCCTCTATGCATCCAAAGATTATCCCGATGGTGTAAAGCTTGATAAACTATTGCTTGCCTTCAACCCTAAAAATGTACAGGTAAATGAACTGAGAGGTCAATACCTCAAAACAAATTTCAGTGCAGACGGAACGCTTAATAACGTACTTGGATATGCGTTGAAAGACCAGCCGCTCGATGGAAGCTTGAATGTAAAAGCAGATAAGCTGAACCTGAACGATTGGATGGGTGTTCCTGCAGATACTACTGCGCAGTCTGCACCTGCTGAGCCGTTTGCCGTTCCGGGAAACATTCACTTTACACTCAACAGCAATGTAGATGAAGTGATCTATGATAAGCTCACCATCCGCAACCTGAGCGGTTCTTTGCGCATTGCAGATGAAACGGTGCACATGGATGATATCAAAGGCAATGCGCTGGACGGCACCATGAAGATCAACGGATCGTATTCAACTAAGCTGAGCAAAAAACAGCCAGACATCACGCTTACATACGATGTGCAGGGATTGGATGTTCAAAAAACATTTTATGCTTTCAACACTGTGCAGAAACTGATGCCCGCGGGGAAATTTCTTGCAGGTAAAATATCATCGCAACTAAACCTTACAGGCAAACTGGGGCAGAACATGATGCCCGATCTCAATTCACTTACAGGTCAGGGTAATCTTTTATTGATCGAAGGCTTTCTGAAAAAATTCGCACCGCTGGATAAGCTGGCTGCAACGCTGAATGTAAAAGAGCTGGAAGCAATTAGCCTGAGAGATGTGAAGAACTACATACAGTTCACCGATGGCAAAGTGCTGGTAAAGCCTTTCAAAGTAAAAGTGAAGGACATCGATATGGAGATCGGCGGCATGCATGGATTTGATCAGTCGCTGGATTATCTCATCAATTTAAAAATCCCTCGCGTCCTGATGGGAGAAAAAGGCAACCAGTTCGTGAACAACCTGGTAACACAGGTAAACAATAAAGGCGTTCCCGTGAAGGTATCGGATGTGGTAAACCTGAATGTAAAAATGGGTGGCACCATCCAGAACCCACAATTGAAAACCGATCTGAAGCAATCCGCTACCAACCTTGCAGACGATATGAAGCAACAGGTGACTGATTTCGTAAAGCAAAAAGTAGACAGTACAAAGCTGGCGGTAAAATCGGCCGTGCGGGATACATTGGC
>JBAVMD010000525.1:0-2232 GCA_049689695.1 Chitinophagaceae bacterium
TCGTACCTGTCAAAACTGAATATGGAAAGAGAAGACGATAACGGCTACGAAAAAACTGTTTCATACAAAGGAACAAACGCCATTGAAGCTTATGATAAATACAGTAACGAGCATCGTATGCATTTCCTGGCGGGCGAGCGTTTCTGGGTTACTGTTGAAGGAAACGAAGGGATAGATAAGCTCAAATCTTTTGTAGAAAGTTTGGGATTGGATAAGCTAAAAGGTTTAAAATAATTTTTCTACAGCAGGCATCAGAAAATGGAACTCTTAATTTTTATTGAGTTCCGTTCTTTGATGCTTGCTTTTTTTTATTTGATATTTAAGATCATGAAACGAATACTGGTATTAATCTCTCTGTTCTTCTTCAGCTACTGCACATTTGCTTATACTGTTCAGGGCATTTATCCTACTCATTGGTGGGCAGGCATGAAGAACCCTAATCTTCAGTTGATGGTTCACGGAGCGAACGTTACGCCTGTGAAATTTACAGTGTCATATCCCGGTGTAAAATTAGTAAAGGTCACTAAGAGTGAAAATAACAACTACGCGTTCCTTGACCTGGTAATTGCACCCACAGCAAAACCGGGCAAAATAAAGATCCATATCTCTGGAGATGGGGAAGAAAAGGATATTTTTTATGAATTGAAAGCAAGAAGTAAAGAAAACGGGAAGTCGCGCATAAAAGGCGTTACCGCTGCCGATTTTGTTTACCTCATCATGCCTGACCGGTTCGCAAATGGCGATCCTTCTAACGACCGCTTGCCAGATTTCCGGGAATTAGTGAACAGCCGCGATTCACTCAAAGGTCGTCATGGCGGCGATCTGCAGGGTGTACAGCAGCACCTGGATTATTTGCATGACCTGGGCGTAACTGCTATCTGGCTGAATCCAGTATTAATAAATGATATGCGCCGCGAGTCTTTCCACGGCTATGCTTTTACTGATCATTACACCGTTGATCCAAGACTGGGTGGCAATAAAGCGTATCATGATCTTATTAGTGCCGCCCATGCAAAAGGCATGAAGATCATACAGGACGCAGTTTATAATCACGTAGGGCTGCAGCATATTTTCATAAAGGATATGCCTATGAAAGACTGGCTGAACCAATGGCCATCTTACCAGAATACATCTTACAAAGACCAGGTGCTGATGGACCCTTACGCATCGGCTATCGACAAAAAAATAATGAGCGATGGATGGTTCACCGGCCAAATGCCCGACCTGAACCAGCGCAATCCGTTTGTTGCAAATTTCCTGATACAACATGCGCTGTGGACTGTTGAAGAATTCGGTATAGATGGATGGCGCATCGACACGTATGCGTACAATGATCTTGACTTCATGAACCGCTGCAACAAAGCATTGCTGGATGAATATCCTCAAATAGGCATCTTTGGTGAAACCTGGGTACATGGTATTCCCAACCAGAGTTTTTTTATGGAGAATATTTACAGCCAGAAATACAGGAGCAACCTGCCGGGTGTAACAGATTTCCAGTTGAATCTTTATGGCATCCTGCCTGCATTGAACCAGAAGTTTGGCTGGACGGATGGAGTAAACCGCTTATACCTTACCACCACCAATGATTTTGTGTACAAGGATGCAATGAAGAATTGCATCTTCCTGGACAACCATGATATGAGCCGTTTTTATTCGCAGGTGAATGAAGACATGCAGAAATTTAAGATGGGCATTGCATGGCTGCTTACATTTCGCGGTATTCCGCAATTATACTATGGCACAGAAATTATCATGAAAGGAACTACCGATCGTACAGATGCAATGGTACGCTTTGATTTTCCAGGCGGCTGGCCCGGCGATGCAGTCAATAAATTTGAAGCTTCCGGCAGAACTGAGCAGGAGAACGATGCGTTCAATTATGTTCGAACGTTTGCAAACTTTCGTAAGAATTCTTCAGCTATCAAGACCGGGAAGATGATGCAGTATGTACCTGAAAACGGTGTGTACGTTTATTTCCGGTATGATAATAAGCAAACTGTTATGTGCGTGATGAATACCAATGAATCAAACTCCACCATCGATCTTTCCCGTTTTTCTGAAAGAATGAATGGATTTACAAAAGCAACAGATATTGCAACCGGCAATACATTCAATCTTGAGCCTACATTGAGTTTAGGAGGGAAGTATTTGCTTGTGATGGAATTAAAGAAGTAATTTCTTTTTAAACGGCAGGAAGTTTCACGCAAAGACGCAAAGAAAGACGCAGAG
>JBAVMD010000526.1:0-7994 GCA_049689695.1 Chitinophagaceae bacterium
AAGCAATGATTTCTCCTTTACTGGCTAAAGCAGGCCCGCACCTACAGTATTTCCCTCCCGGCAAACACAAACTTTAGTATATTTAAACTTAAGCCTGACCAGTACTAAAATACCTTAACCTTTTTAACCGATGGATACACCATTGACAGCCGCTGAAAACCTTCTGGCAAAAGGAAAGCTCGGCCCGTTCTTCGACCTGATAAATAAAGAAAAACAGGCCAGGGGAAGCAGCGACCATTTTTTTATCCTGCAGGAATCCCGCTGGAGCCGTGCCCATGAAGCTTTTGAGGAAGGAACACTCCCTAAAGATCAATACGATTCCGATATCAACCGTATTACAAAGGCATTATTAGGCAAGTTGAATGAATATTACGATGTTGACATCAGCAATGCAAACTCCCCTGTATTAAATAAATTATATAAAGGTTTTGTAAACGATAATGCGCCCCTTTTCTTCAAGCCTGAAAAGGTTATTGCCGATAAAATAAAAAGCATTCTCTGGTTGAATACCGGCATTGAAAGATCGAAAATAGTTTGTCGCATCAGCATAGGGCCTGCCTATGGAACCGGAACTGTTATCAATGGGCGTTATCTTATCACCTGTAATCATGTGATCGGGCATAAAGAAGATGCGGCTGATGCAAGACTGCAATTCAATTACGTAGAAGGCACCATCGCGGCAAACATCCATGAATACAAGCTGAAACAAGACGGCTTGTTCTTTACAGATACTGTACTCGACTTTACGATTTGTGAAATTGAAGAGGAACTGCAGGACCATCTTTCTAACACAATACCTATTTCGCTTCAGAAGACAAATGTGAAGTTTGTTAAGGATGTTCAGATCATTCAGCATCCTGACGGAGAGTTCATGCAGATTGCCTTGATAGACAGCAGGCTTGTTAAACAGGAAGGTCATCGTATATTCTATACTTCAGATACAGAAGGCGGTTCCAGCGGGGCAGCGGTCTTTAATGAGAAATGGGAATTGATTGGCATTCATACTTCCGCATCCAGCAAGATGAACGCCAATGCAGGAACATTTGTGAATTTCATTCTTGAAAAACTGGAAGCGGAAAAAATTACCCTTTGATATTTTTTAATTCATACCGCCAATGAGCATTTCTGCATCCGATAAAATAAATACAGAGCTGAAAGATGAAGTTGTGTTTCTTGTACGCAAGAGTAAATTTATCAATGCCCTGGACAAGCTCGCCGAAATGCCGGTGTATGAATCAATCGCAAAAGTTTTTTTGACCCGGTTCAGGAAGATAGATGATAACTATAGCACAGGATTGACCACATGGGAAGAAACACAGGTTGGTTACCAGAATTTATCAGACGATATTGTCAGCCTTCTTTCTGACGATGCAAATGATTTTTCACCGCAGGTATCATCGCCCTATCTTCCGCTTCTTCCCAATAACTATATACAACGAAATGATTTTTTTTCAATAGAAGAAGCGTTGCTTACCCAATCACAAAATTACTATGGCATTACCGGCTTGCCGGGGTGCGGTAAAAGCGTGCTCGCGGCCGCTATAGCACGCAGTAAAAAGATACAGCTTGCTTTTGAGGGAAATGTATTTTGGGTGGGGATAGGAGAAAAAACGCAGGAAAAGATCGATCCCGGCCCCATGGCTTACCAGGAACAATTGTATTTGCAATTAACAGGTGATGCCGCTCAAAAGCTCGATTTCAAAACCTGGCAGCATGCGCTCATTGCTCTGCAAGGTGCAGCGCGTGAAAAATTAGCGGAATCAAAATGCCTCATTATTGTAGACCATCCGCCAGGAGTTCCTGATCTGCTCGAAGCGATCAGCATACATGAAAATGCCATCTTTCTCGTGATCACAACTGATTCATCACTGCTTTATTCTCATGGCATAAAACGGGAAGCCATCTACCTTGTAGAAGGGCTGCATAAACAGGAAGCACTGAAATTGTTGTCTGACTGGGCTGAAATAAAAAGCGAAGCATTTTTAGAAGCGGCAGAACAAATAGTGGCAAAGCTCGACTATCTGCCACTGGCAATAGCAATGGCTGGCGCAAGTTTAAAAGGCTCGATAGATCCTGCTGCGGCATGGACAGATATCCTTGATGCCATTAAAGAAGGTGATCTCGATGATATATCCAGGCCTGTCGACAAGTATCATTCACGCAGCCTTACCAGCTTGTTCCGCTGGACGCTATCTCAACTGGAAGAACACGATAGAACCAGATTTTACGACCTGAGTATTTTTGCGCAGGGCTGGCAATTTGAATCTGAAAAGCTATTCATTATCTGGAAAGAGGAGAGTGAGCGTAAAGTGCGCAGGCTTATTCAAACGCTGGTTGATAAAGCATTGCTGCATCAATCAGCGGAAGGCCGTTTTGCATTGCATAACCTTATGCGGCTGCACATGCGTAATGAAGTGAAAGATATTTTACCGGTTTATCAACGCATAGCGCCATCCCTGTTTCCGGGAGTGCCATTGCCTGCTCTTGCAAGTGCGTGGGAAGACCATGCTGCCTTACGAATGATGGCAGGCTCGCCGGCATTCAACCTGGATGAAGAAAATGAAGAGGCGCTCACAGCGCTTAACGTTGCCGCCATCAGGGGTAGTAAGGATATGGTGAACACGTTGCTGTCGCTTGGCGTAACCATCAACAGAAAAGATAAATACGGAAGAACTGCGCTAATACTGGCTGCCCAGTTCAATCATGCCCATATAGTAAACATTCTTATTAGCAAAGGCGCCGACATCAATGCGCAGGACATTTATGAATTTACCCCACTTCACCATGCGGCGGAATTAGGGCATGCCGAAATGGTGCACCTGCTGCTCGATAAAGGAGCTACTCCAAACCTCCCGGATAAAAACCACAACTCACCTTTATACCTTGCTGCTACAGGCGGGTATGCTGCAATAGTTGAAGCCTTGCTGAAGCGGTTGCCTTTAAAAGAATACTGGACACATCCTTTGACACGACCCTTGTATTCTGCAGCCGGTAATGCGCACATCGATATCATGCAAATGCTTTTAAATGCCGGCGAAGAAGTTAACTGGGCATCACCTAATGATGGCTCCACTGTTTTGCATTTTGCTGCCGAGCAAGGGATTGGTAAAGCAATTTCTTTCCTGCTTGATAATGGAGCTGATGTGAACCATAAAACAAAATCGAATTTTACTCCATTACATTTTGCTGCATACAAACGCAACCAGAATGCCGCCGCAATTTTAATAGCGGCCGGGGCTGATGTAAACGCAGCGGGTAACCTGCAAGTCACACCACTGCATTTTGCGGCCACTAACCTCGATGAAGAAATTGTGAATATGCTGTTGAGTGCAGGCGCTGAGGCTGACCCTGCAAATGCCAGCGGCTATACACCTCTTCACATGGCACTGGACCAGCGCGGGCAGTTGATCGTAAAGGCATTAACGGAAACAACATCATTCTCGATGAGCGAAGAAGGAATAAATGTTGGAGCGGCGGCAACTGCCTCATTCAACGACGGCATTGAAGTAATAAAAGCTTTATTGCAACATGGCGCAATGCACGGCAAAAGAACAAATGATGGAAATTATCCTTTGCATTTCGCGGCGGGGCGGGGAGATGCAGCAGGTGTGCGCTTACTGCTTAATGCAGGCGCAGATACACAGGTAACTAACAACGAAGGAAAAACGCCCATGGATTTTGTAATGTATCTGCTGATGCATACGCCTTATAAAGAATATGTTGAAAAATGCACAGAAGTGATGGCATTGCTGCAAAGAAAAAGATAGGGCACAGTAAACGCTGAGCCTGCTTTTTGAAATCAGATATTTTATTTTCCAAGACAACCTCTCCTGAAAATTCTACGTTACTCGATTCTGAATTAATTCCCCGTATTTAATCCGCCCGCCTCCTCTTAAAATTTTACTGGCTCCTGATCATCACGCCAAAGGCGTGACGAAATAAAATTACTCTGCCGTTAATTACCACCATTTAAAATTAATGAGTATGAAAATCAATCTGAAAGCTCCCGCTAACCGTGTCTTATCCTCCGTACCAGTGAAACTTTTGCTTGCCGTCCTCATCTTATCTGCAGCCTGTAAAAAAATACAGGATGCTCCGCCCACACCAGAAGAAATAGCTGTTTCCTCCGGCTCAAAGAAAAATTTAAAGGAAGTAGACATTAAGTTAATGACAGACGGCCTTGTTTCACCCATCGGAGTAGTTGCAATTCCAGACAGTAAAAAGATGGCTATCATTGACCAGGTTGGTAAAATATGGATCATGGATGAAAATGGTAACAGGATGCCGCAACCTTTCATGGATGTAACCAGCAGGATGGTAGCCCTTAACCCTAACTATGATGAACGTGGATTATTAGGGCTTGCGTTTCATCCGAATTATAAATGGAACGGCCGCTTTTTTATTTACTACACTTTACCACCCCGCGCAGGCGGTCCCACGCCCACAACATCGTGGAATAACCTGAGCCGCATTGCAGAGTTCAGGGTTTCTGCCGGCAATTCAAACCAGGCAGATATGACAACTGAAAAAGTTATTCTTGAGTTGGATGATCCGCAATCAAACCACAATGGAGGAACTATCGCATTCGGACCTGATGATGACTATTTGTATATCGCTATTGGTGATGGCGGAGCGGCAAATGATTTTGCACCCGGCCATGTGGAAGATTGGTATCCTGTGAACAGGGGCGGCAACGGCCAGGACATCGAGGCAAATCTTTTCGGAAATATTTTAAGGCTCGATGTTGATCATGGCAGCCCTTACAAGATTCCTAAAGACAATCCGTTTGTAGGCAAAACCGGCCGTGACGAGATCTGGGCCTACGGTTTTCGCAATCCTTTCAGGTTTTCGTTCGACATGAGCGGATCGAGAGATCTTTATGCCGGCGATGCCGGACAAGTGCTATGGGAAGAAATTGATGTTGTGAAAAAAGGCGGTAATTATGGATGGAATGTGAAAGAAGGAACACATTGTTTTAATGAAGCGAACAACAGCACAACATTGCCTTCATGCCCCGACAGAGATCCGTTTGGAAATAAGCTGCTCGACCCTGTAATTGAATTGCTCAACTGGCAGAATCCATTGGCAGCGCCGGGTACAACAAGAGCTACTACCGTTATAGGCGGAAATGTATACAGGGGAAATGACATCCCTGGTTTTCATGGTAAATACATCTTCGGTACTTTCTCGCAAGCCCCAACTACAGCAAATGGAGAGCTCTTTATTACCAATCCTTCAGGCGGAGGGAAATTATGGTCATTCCAGGAAATCAAGCTTGCAAGTAATCCCGAGAACATTGGATATTACCTGAAAGGATTTGGCCAGGACCTTAAGGGCGAGATCTATCTTACTGTGGCAAGCGTGCTTGGGCCAACAGGCAATACCGGCAAGGTTTTCAAACTGGTTCCGGTGAAGGAGAAGCATGACAACAGCGGTCACAATTAAACATAAGCCTTATAATTACAAAAGCGCGGAGACATCTTCGCGCTTTTTTGCTTGATATAGGCTAAGCGAAATCGAATTATATTTACTTACGTCTTAACCACTAAACCAACTGCTATGTATTTCATCTCAAAATTATCGAACGTTCGTTCGTTTGTACCGCTGATTGCATTATTGATCTTCTGCACATCGTGTAATAAATATTTCAACATACAGGACTACGTGCCTACGGTCAATTACCGGAATTTTCATATTAAAAAACTGGAACCACATATCGATATTATGACGGCTTCTTTCAAGGCCGATCTTACACTGGAGATAAAATTCCGGTTCAATAATCCTTACAACATGCCTTTGACGGTACCTGATCATTCGTTCAAATTTAAAATGCGCGATCGTGAGATCACACAACTTTCAAAGAACAAAGAAGCTTTCACCATCCCTGCAAAAGGGAATATCGACCAGGTGTACACGTTGAAGCTTGATCTTGACCCGCAGGGCTATCTTAAACAATTTATGGGAAAGGATAACCCTTATTCTTTTGAAGGCGCCTTCTATGTAAATGTGAACGATTATATACAGGATGGATTGGGAAGAAAGATCGTGAAAGCGCTCATCAACAAAGAAAATTTCAAGATTCCATTTGAATATGGCGATACCTTGAGGCTGCCGCTTCCTCCGCTGATATCTCCTGCCCTCAATGATTTTTCCTACGTTGATTTTATAGGAAGCAACAATACGATCGATCTTTCTCCACTAAGCGGTTTTGTTGATTTTTTATTGGATGCCAAAATAAGAGTTGCCAGCCCAACTGCTACAAACTGGTTACGCACAGTTGAAGTAAATGCTGCCGGATTTCTTGTTGACAAATTGAAAATATTAGATCCCAATGCCGATGATAAATGGGATGATTTTAAAGCCAAATGGAACCAGATCAAAGGTGATCTTAAAATTGAATACCTCGGACCCAATACAACGGGTTATAAATTATATGTTCCTGTAAATATTTATAATCCCAATGAGTTCCCAATCGAAAGCACCTTCTTCACCGCTACCGCCAAATACAACGAAAGCTATGATCCGTACATCATGGAAATAAAACCATCGGATAACGACAAAATAATCCCGCCTAAAAGCAATAAGAAAGTTTATCTCACCTGGCAAACCAATTTTTTCCAGGGAAATATCATGGATGTTTTCAACAGCGGGAAGGCATTGCCGCATGATCCTTCGTTATCTGGGAAATTTGGGATAGATCTTGGCTACGGATTGATGGAGATACCTTACAACTTTGTTATTCCATTTAAGTTCGGGCGTTGAGGGCAGGTTACATTACACGTTCTATAGTCCACCAGGCTGCTATCAACGCGATCAATGCAGATATTGGCCAGACAATGTATTTTTTAAACCAGGGTTTCTTGCCCAATGGGCCGATCAGCAATGCATAAACAGCAATGATGACTGCTATTTGTCCCAGTTCAACACCAACGTTGAACGAGATGATAGAAGTGAGGAATTTATTTCGGGGAAGGCCTATCTCATTTAATGAACTGGCAAAGCCCAGGCCATGTATCAGGCCAAAAATGAAAACAATGATCACCCGCCATGGCTTTAATTCATTGAACAGGATATTTTCAACAGCAACAAATAAGATCGAAAGCGCGATGATGGGTTCTACTATCGCAGAAGGGGCAACAATGATATTTTTCATGCTCAGCGCCAGCGTAATGGAATGTGCCACCGTAAAAGCGGTAGCCTGCCATAAAATAGTTTTGAATTTCGTGCTTAGCAGGCAGAGGCCAACTACAAATAAAATATGGTCCAGTCCATCGGGAAGAATATGCCGGAAGCCCAGCTTCAGGTAAAACCAGATCACATCCTGCGTTGGCGCTTTCTCTAACTGGTAATTAATGGTATGCGCAAACGCATTGGCCGCGAATAATACCAAAATCGATACAAAGAATATTTTATAATAACGTTTGTAATACATGTACAATCCGTGAAATCCTTAAATCCTTTTAATCCGTGATTTTCTTTATAATATCATCAACGATTGAAAAAGTAAGATAATCCCATCTTGATAAAGAAAGGGGTGCCCGGCGTAAAATGTATTTCCGATACCGGCTGCGGTTCATCTTTCAGCCGGCTTTCCGTATCAAACTGTGTCTCCTTCCAGCGGGCATTAAACAGGTTCTGTACGGTTAATCCCAGCTCATACTTCGGCTTTGTATAATTTACCACGAGATCGTTAATAAAATAACCTTTTGCTATCACACTCTTGTCTTCATTTGCAGGCCTGTCGTGCATATAACGAAATCGCATGCTGCCATTCACTCCAGACTTTCCTTTATACGTAATGCCTCCGGCAGCAGTAAACACCGGCGCCAAAGGAATATAATTCTCTCCTTTAGGATCATCTATTGAACGGCCTTTGCAGTAATTGGCATCCATATCTATAAATAACCAGGAAACAGGTTGATATCTTACCGATACATCCATTCCCATTCTTCTTGTTCTGCCACTTGGTTCAACAATGCCCGCATCTCCTACAT
>JBAVMD010000527.1:0-10635 GCA_049689695.1 Chitinophagaceae bacterium
ATTCCAGGCATTGCTGTAGCCATTGTAAAAGACGGACAGGTAATATTAAAATCTTATGGTGTAAAAGAACTGGGCAAAAATGATAAGGTAGATGAGAACACGTTGTTCATGATCGGGTCCAATACCAAGGCCATGACGGCTACCGCGCTGGCCATGCTGCAGGAACAAAAAAAATTATCACTGGATGATAAAGTGGTGAAGTGGCTGCCTGATTTTAAACTAAAGGATGCGTGGGTAACCAAAGAAGCAAATATCCGCGACCTGCTTTGTCACCGTATAGGCATGGAAACTTTCCAGGGAGATTTCATGTATTGGACTTCTGACCTGAGCGATAAGCAGGTGCTTGACAAGTTCGGGAAGCTTACGCCTGTGTACAGCTTTCGCAGCAAGTGGGGATACACAAATGCAGCGTTTTTAGCGGCAGGACAGATCATTCCTGCTGTAACAGGAAAAAGCTGGGCTGATTTTCTTACAGAAAATATTTTCAGGCCGCTCGGCATGAAGAATACCATCGCTTTATCGAAAGATCTGCCCAACGCCGTCAATAAAGCTTCAGCGCATACATTAGATCATGACCAGCAACTTATCAAAATTCCGTTTTGCGCCATAGATAACATTTCGCCTGCCGGCAGTGTAAGTTCTTCTGCAAGCGATATGAGCAAGTGGGTGATGATGCTGTTGAACAACGGACAGGTAAACGGTGAGCGGGTTGTTCCTGTGAATGCAATTATGCAAACAAGAGTGCCGCATTCTATCCTGGGCAATGGCGGACACATGTTCAATAAATCAAATTTTACTTTATATGGCCTTGGGTGGATGCTGCAGGATTACAATGGAAAAAGAATGGTCTCTCATACCGGAGGCGTGAATGGTTTTGTAAGCAGCGTAACACTGATACCGGAAGATAAGCTGGGCATTGTGGTGCTTACCAATACAGATAACAACACGTTGTTTGAAGCTTTAAAATATGAACTTATCGATGCATACCTGAAGCTCCCTTACCGCAATTACAGCAATGTGTTTTTGCAGGGCAACAATCAGCAGCTAAGCCAATCGAAAGATACCTGGAAGAAAAAATCCGATACTGTCGCGATGCATAAAGCAACAACACTTCCTTTATCTGCCTATGCGGGAAAGTACCAGCATGAAGTATATGGAAGCCTGACTATAACCGCCGCTTCCGATCACCTGATGATGAGCCTTGAGCATCATCCCAACCTGAAAGGTAAGCTGGAGCCTTTGGGTGGCAACCGCTTTGCGTGTACTTACAGCGATCCTACTTTCGGGCGAAGGGTGCTGCCCTTTACTATTGAAAATGGCAAGGTGAAAAGCATGACCCTGAGCGTTGCAGATTTTGTGGAGTTTACAACTTATGAGTTTGTGAAAAAATAAGAGGGAACGCGTCCCGATAGCTATCGGGATCAGGATCGGTTAGGATGTATCAGGATTTGTTGTTGCCAGGTTTGATGTATCAGGTAAATACAGCGACTGATCTTAATACATCCTAAAAGATCCTGATAACCCGCGTTCCCCAAACCATCCAATTAAAAAGATTTAATAATAATGGATCAACTAACTCTCGGCATAGGAACACGCTTACAACACACCCATTACGGACCAGGCGTAATTGTAGGCATTAAATACGCCACATACATCATCTCATTCATCAATCACGGTATAAAAGACATCGATAAGAACGATAAACACCTTGAAGAGATCATTCCGGAAAATGTGACTGCTGAAATTGAAACCACTTCAGACGTTGAAAAATCACTGCTTAAAATACTACGGTTATGGGGCGGACTGAGCGAAACAGTTCCCCTGGGCGATCGCTGGCAAAGAGGTACGCTTCTTCTGCAACCGGCAGATAAAACATTAAAGCCAAAAGAAATTCCCATCGAAGATTTCTTTCATAAAATAGTAATGCTGCGGGACAGGTTGCGTGTGCTGGAGCAGCAGATCAATGCGCATAAGCAACTGAGCGACGCAGACAAAGTAAATCTTCAGCAATATATCACCCGCATTTACGGCTCGCTTACTACATTCAATGTGCTGTTCAGGAATAAGGAGCAGTGGTTTGTAGGAGAGAAGGGGGATTAGGGGGTCGCAACCTCATTCCCCCAACGTTTTTTTCTCTTTTTTTCCTGGTGTTTTTCACTTGGTGATTCCTACGATCATTCTTTGCTTTGCTTCCTTCAAAGAATACCGTATGACAATTTACCTTATCACCGTGTTCATTGTTTTCGTAAGCGGCAGTCTCGTTGGCTTATATTTCAGAAACAGATCTGAGAAGCTGATGGTAGTGCGCATTAAAGGCAACAGTCATAAAATGTCAAGCTATCGCGATATTGTAAGACTGATGCGTACCATTCTTTATTTCGACCAATATAAAAATTACTGGGGCAGCGACTGGGAATATTATGCAAACACTGAGGAAGTTTTGTATGAGCTGAAAAAAGAATGGGCCGAAATGCTTTTTTATGCGCCCTCGGATATTCTCAATTGTGTGCAGAGCTTTATTCTTAATCCTGACCGAACGAGTTTTGAGGAAGCAATTCTATTGATGCGGAAAGACCTGAATGGTTGAGAAGGGAACGCGTCCCGATAGCTATCGGGATCAGGATTGCTCAGGATTTATCAGGATTTGTCCTTGCTAAATTTGAGAGGGTAACTTATTACAACAGCTATCTTAATAAATCCTAATCGATCCTGATAATCCGCGTTCCCTCCTAATTTACTTCCCCTCCATCCTGTTCACGTACTCCACAGACCCGAGCCTGAACCTCACCGGCACGCGTAAGGCTTTGTCTAATTGCAACTCTTTCTTACAAAAGAATCCTAAGTGCTGCGAGTAAAAGCGGGACGAAACAGGCGAATAATTAGCCCTTAACAGAAACCTGGTCCGCATTTGTATACTGTCTTTGGGATAAATCAAACCCCCGCCAGAGGGCAATAACATCTTGTTAACCGGGCTCGGGATGTCCTGTAACTGCTGTGTTTGCTGCTGTGCAAAAGATTTAACACTCAATGTTATACACAACACAAGAAATATTTTAGATAATCGTTGCACGCTGCTATGATCTTTTATCTGTAAATTTACGGCCTGATTTTTGTGCGAATGGCGACCTCTCATTAATTAGCTAATATATTGATTAGCTGATTAGCTAATTACGCTTCCATTTTTGAAGTGATTTTCATCAGCTAATCGGATAATAATCTAATCGGCTAATTTAGGACAGATCGCCATGAAAACCCCTTTTAAATGGCGTTAGGACAAAGTTTACAGCAAAAATTACTACAGAAATTATCCCCGCAGCAAATTCAGCTCATGAAATTGCTCCAGGTACCTACGGCTAATCTGGAAGAACGGATTAAAGAGGAACTGGAGGAAAATCCTGCTCTGGAACAGACCGAGGACGATCATGACGATAATTTTACGGAAGACGCGAAAGACGAGTTTGAATCCGGCGAAGACGATTATGAAGCAGATGGCAGCGAAACTGACTACGATAATATTGACCTGAGCGATTATGTACACGAAGGTGATGACGAAATAGCCGATTATAAGCTGCGGGATGATAATTATCCGGAAGCGGACGATAACAAGACGGTCCCGATCAGGATAGAAACTTCCTTTCACGAAGTGCTGGCAGACCAGCTGGGCATGTTGAAGCTGGACGAGCAAACCCTGAAAATTGCAGAGCAGATCGTGGGAAGCATTGATGATGACGGTTACCTGCGCCGCAACACCACAGCCATAGTAGACGACCTGGCATTCCGCCAGAACATCGATACTACTGAAGAAGAGATCGAATCGCTGATCAATAAAATACAGCAGTTCGATCCACCCGGCGTAGCCGCCCGCAACCTGCAGGAATGCCTGTTGCTTCAACTGGAGCGCAAAAAGAAAGAAGGCAAGTCAGTGGAAAAAGCCATTGCTGTGATAGGCGAGTATTTTGATGAATTCACCAAGAAGCACTACGAAAAAATACAGCGCGGGCTCGACCTGAACGATGAGCAGCTCAAAGAAGTGATCAACCAGATCATCAAGCTCAATCCCAAGCCGGGCGGTAATGTGGGAGAGGTGAATAAGGCGGAGAGTTATGTAGTGCCTGACTTCTTCATTACCAATAGCGGCGGAAAACTGGAGCTTACCCTCAATTCCAAAAATGCGCCTGACCTCCGCATCAGCGAAGGCTATCGCGAAATGCTGAAAGATTATGAGCGCGGCAGTAAAAAAGACAAGCGCCAGAAAGAAGCGGTGCTTTTCATCAAACAAAAAATAGATGCGGCCAAATGGTTCATAGATGCCATTAAACAGCGCCAGCATACCTTGCTCAGTACCATGCAAACCATCATGGAGTACCAGCAGGAATTCTTCTTAACGGGTGACGAGACCACCCTGCGCCCGATGATCCTGAAAGACATAGCGGAACGCACCGGCCTGGATATTTCTACCATCAGCCGTGTTGCCAACAGCAAGTTTGTACAAACAGAGTTCGGCACTTATCGCCTCAAATTCTTCTTCAGCGAATCGCTCAGCACAGACAGCGGTGAAGAAGTTTCAACCCGCGAGGTTAAAAAAATATTGCAGGACCTGATTGAATACGAAAACAAGAAGAAACCACTTAGCGACGAAAGATTGACCGAACTCTTACAGGAAAAAGGATATAATATTGCGCGCCGAACCGTAGCCAAATACCGCGAACAATTAAATATTCCGGTGGCAAGGCTGCGAAAGGAATTATAATGGAAGACCAATTGGCAGCTGAACGTTTACAATCCGGGAATGATGAGAACATCGCTCCATCTACCGAGCCTTACTTCGTAAGATTAATGGCCCATGTGGTTTCATTTATTTTTCATCCGCTGTTTATCCCGGCTTATGTCACTGCATTTTTAATTTACCTGCATCCGTATGCATTTGCAGGCTTTGATGACCGCATGAAGATGATGCGGTTGCTATCTGTGCTGGTGAGCACCACATTGTTGCCCGCTTTCTCTGTTTTTCTTTTGTGGCGGCTGGACTTTATCAGTTCCATTTATCTGCGCACCCAACGTGAGCGCATAATTCCGTATGCCATCGCTTTGCTGTTTTATTTCTGGGTATGGTATGTATTCAGGAATCTTTCAGATTCTCCACTGGCTATAAAAGATTTCCTGCTCGGGGTATTTCTGGCGGTATGCGGTTGCTGGCTGGCTAACATCGTTTTTAAAATAAGTATGCATGGAGCTGCGGTAGGCGGCATGGCCATGTTCATGTTGCTGCAATCCATTAAAGACCCTGTAATGGGCGGCACCTACCTGGCCATTGCCCTGGTCATCACCGGGATTGTTTGTACTGCACGCCTCATCCTGGGCGGGCATTCCAGGCCGGAAGTATACCTGGGCTTATTAATTGGCGCGCTCGCGCAGGTAGTATCGGTAGTTGTGTAACCTCTTTAGGGGGGCAAATAAAAGCATCTCACTTCTTCATCGATCGGGGGGTAACAACTTTTCCATAAACACCACACCCGCAATAGGATTGGAATAATACGGGCTTGTATGAGTGAACCCGAATTGCTCGTACAGGCGTATCGCAGGCTGTAGTCGCTGCAGCGTATCAAGTTGCATTTTCTTAAATCCGTTCTCTTTCGCAAAAGAAAGAAGGCGGGTCACTAACTCTTTCCCAAGTCCTGATTTACGGTAAGCAGGTTTCACATACAATCTTTTCATCTCACAGGCGCCTGGCTCGGGCAAGGGCATCAGGGCGATGCAACCTGCCGGTTCCTGATTGTCTAACGCAAGCATGATGCAACCTCCGGACTGCACATATTTCTTCAGCGGATCATTCACTTCTGTTTCAAAGCTCTGGAAGCAAAGGTCTTCATTGAGTTCTGCAGCATACTCCCTGAACAGGTCACGGATGATGGCTAATTCAATTCCTTCTTTATTTATAAATTTTATCTCTGACATAACGCGATTCTTGTTTCACGCAAAGAGGGACGCAGAGTCGCGGAGAGAGGCTTCGCCTTTTTCAGGTTGGAGAACTTGTGATTTAAAAAGGCGAAGCCTCTTGCGCCTTTGCGTGAAATACACCAGGAAAAATCCTTATTAAATTTAATAAGCTTTTATATTAACTTCCATCACATGAAAGGAATATTATTCACCGGGTTAATAGCGCTTTCACTGGCGGCAGCCGGGCAGCCAGCAAAAAAATTGCATTACAAGGCTGTGGTGATTGATACGCATAATGATATCCTGACTACAGCTGTTGAAGATAGCGTTAAGATAGATGGAAACCTCAAAGGCAAAACACATTCAGATCTCACACGGCTTAAAGAGGGCGGGGTAGATGTACAGATATTCTCCGTTTGGTGCGATGGAACTTATGGTAATGGAAAAGCATTCGCCATGGCTAACCGCGAAATAGACACGCTTTACGCAGTGATTGCAAGGAACCCGGAGAAAATAGTGCTGGTACGATCACCCGCGGAGTTGAAACAGGCTGTACGAAAAAATAAGATCGCAGCCATGATAGGCGTTGAAGGCGGCCACATGATCGAAGAACGGCTGGATTATTTGGACAGTCTTTATAACCGCGGTACACGATATCTTACGCTCACCTGGAATAATTCAACATCCTGGGCAACTTCCGCAATGTTCGAGTCTGCCCCACAACCACCTCCGCCTCCTCCACCAGAAACAGGGGCAGGCCCGCGTAAAAAAGGGTTAACTGATTTTGGAAAACAGGTTGTGAAGCGAATGAATGAATTAGGAATGATTGTAGATGTTAGTCACGTTGGCGAGCAAACCTTCTGGGACGCTATCAATACTACCACCAAACCAGTGATCGCATCGCATAGCTGCGCTCATGCGCTTTGCCCTGTGTTCAGAAATCTTAAAGATGACCAGATCAGGGCTATTGCAAAAAATGGCGGGGTCATACACCTTAATTTTTTCTCAGGATTTATCGATAGCAATTTTTTTAAACGCAATGATGCCTTTAGCCAAAAACATAAAGCGGAAAGGGACTCGCTGTTAAAACTAAATCCAGAGCCTTATTTTGCAGATGCAAAACTGTTTAGTAAATATGCTGATGAAGTGAAAGACTTGCGTCCGCCCTTATCCGCGCTGCTTGACCACCTGGATTATATTGTGAAGCTGGCAGGAGTAGACCATGTAGGATTGGGATCTGATTTTGACGGCGTCAGTTCCACGCCGCAGCAATTGGATGATGTTACCAGTTTTCCGCTGATCACGCAAGAGCTTCTTAAGAGAGGGTACACTAAAAAACAAGTGAAGAAAATTTTAGGCGGCAATTTTTTACGTGTGTTTGAAGCGAACAGCGCCCATTGATAAAAAAATAATTAAGCTACGTTGAGCTCCGAAAAAAAACAACCAGATAACGCGGCGCCGCAAAATACGGAGGCGATTCCGCCTGCAGAACTCCCAATAAAAGATATGGAAGTACATCATCATGCACACACCCCAAGGAAAAGATTCAAGCACTACCTGTTTGAATTCTTTATGCTGTTTCTTGCCGTTACGCTCGGCTTCCTGGTAGAGAATCAAAGAGAACATATGATCGAGCATAATCGCGAAAAGCAATACATCCGTTCTCTGGTAGAAGATCTGAAGATGGATACAATGAACCTTAACAGTAGTATTGCGTACTGGACCTCACTCGGAAAAATCATTGATTCTTTACACTCCTATGCAAAACCTCCTGTCAAAAAACAAAACCTTCCTTCGCTGTATATGCTGGCGGCTGCGATGTTAAACTTTGATAATTTTATTTATAGCGATCGAACCATTGAACAACTGAGGCACTCTGGTAATTTTCGCCTGATACGGGAGAAAAGCATTTCCGATAGCCTGATCCAGTACGATGGGTTTATTCGCAGCCAGTTGCGTGAACAGGAAAAATTTCAGCTGAACATGTTTGCAAATATTATGAGCCTTCAGCATGAATTATTCGATTCTGAAGTGCTTAGAGATACAAGAACAATAGGAGATCATGTGATCGATTCAGTAGGGTTTAACGCTAAATACCGCATTACGCCGCTGCTTAATAATGATGATAAGCTGTTTAAATATTCCAACGAATTATTTCTTTACCAGGTTGGAACTATGCTTATATCAAGAGCAGAACAAAAGCTCCAACAACGTGCTACCATGCTTATAAAAATGATGCAAGACAAATATGATCTCAAATAACAACATAACAGTACTCAGGCATTCACTTGTTATAGTGCTGGCATTACTTTGCTTCAAAGGATTTTCTCAAAACCAGTATGATCTTATCATCCGCAATGGAAAGATCATAGATGGAACGGGAAACTCCTGGTACTATGGCGATATTGCCGTGAACTATGGCCGCATCGTTAAAACCGGCAAACTTGACAGTGCAATTGCTCTGCGCACCATTGATGCAAAGGGAATGATAGTTGCGCCGGGGTTTATTGATGTACACACGCATATTGAGGGTGATGAAGTAAAAAATCCCACGGCAGATAATTTCATTTACGATGGCGTTACCACTGTTGTTACAGGCAACTGCGGCGCTTCAAGAGTCGATATACAGGAGTACCTGAATATGATATTCGGCCTGCGCACTTCTATAAACGTTGCAACGCTTGTTGGGCATAATGATGTGAGAAGAGCAGTGATGGGTAATGCGCGCCGGGATCCAAATGAAAATGAGTTAAAGAAAATGGAAGCATTGGTTGAAAAAGCCATGCAGGATGGTGCTGTGGGTATGTCTACAGGGCTCATTTATATTCCAGGCACTTATTCAAAAACAGAAGAGATCGTGCGGCTTGCCAAAGCAGCGGCAAAATATCACGGTGTATATGCATCGCACATGCGTAATGAAGGCGACAGTGTTACACAGGCAATTGAAGAAGCATTGCACATCGGGCGCGCAGCCGGTATGCCTGTTGAGATCTCGCATTTTAAATTGAGCGGCCAGCAAAACTGGGGACGAAGCAAGGAAACTGTTGCAATGATCGAAAAGGCGAGAAAAGAAGGGATAGAAGTTACTATAGATCAATACCCTTATACCGCAAGCAGTACAAGCCTCAGCACATTGATACCCGATGAGATATTAGCTGATGGCGGTGATTCCATTCGTTCAAGGCTCAGCCGGCCGGAAGTAAAAAAATACGTGGTTGATTACATGCTTAAGAAACTTAAGCAACGCAAGCTCAATCATTACAGCTATGCTGTAGTGGCTTACTATAGGGCAGATACAACGCTTAACGGCAAAAGCATTGAAGAGATCAACCGCATCAAAGGTCGCAAGCACAAAGCAAAAGATGAAGCGGAAACAGTGATAGAAATGATGCTGAATGGCGGAGCAGGAATGGTTTTTCACGGCATGAGCGAAGATGATGTGAAGTACATCATGCGCTACCCTTTCAATATGTTCGCTTCCGATGCCAGCATTCGCATATATGGCCAGGGTGCGCCGCATCCCCGCGGCTACGGAACCAATGCCAGGGTGCTTGCAAAATATGTGCGTGAGGAAAAAGTATTATCGCTTGAAGAAGCCATTCGCAGAATGACATCATTACCGGCGCAGAAATTCCAGTTGCGAGATCGCGGCCTGCTGCGCGAAGGCATGGCGGCCGATATTGTGATCTTTGATGAAAAGACCGTAAGCGATCTTTCTACTTTCAATCTTCCACACCAGTATTCAACAGGTTTTAAATATGTTTTGGTAAATGGCTTCGTTACAGTAGATGATGGTAAACATACGGGCATGAGAAGCGGGAGGCCTTTGTATGGACCAGGTGTAGTGAAGACAGTTGGGCAATAAGTCATTAGGTCAATTGGTCATTAGGTCAATAAATGAAATGTAAAAAGCCTAAAGGAAATAAATTCCACGTTTGGCTTTTTACATTTCACGTTTCCCCAATGACTTAATGACTATTGACCTAATGACCTTCTAAAAACCCTTCCTCGGCTGCAGGTACTTTTCAAACCATTCAACATTTGTCTGCATAGCCTTCAGGTTCATTTTCGGTTCTGTGGGACCGTGAGGCTGCCTCGGCAAGGCAAGCAACCGCACAGGAACACCGCGACGCTTTAATGCGAGATAAAATTCTTTAGATTGACTGAATGGTACGCGCTCATCTGCCTCACCATGCTGTAGCATCACCGGCGTTTTTACATTGCCCACATACCGCAGTGGCGATTGAAGCGTATACGTATCATAATCTTCCCAATAGTATTTTGTATTGTATGAATGAAGGAACTCTGCAATATCACTGGTTCCATCCTGACTAATGAGATTCACTACAGGCGCGCCAATGGATGCGGCTTTAAAGCGTGTGGTATGTCCTACCACCCAACTGCTCATAAATCCGCCATAGCTCCACCCCATCACGCCAAGTTTTTCGGGGTCTGCAAGTCCTGTTTTCACTACATGGTCCACGCCGGCCATCAGGTCTTTGTAATCGCCACCGCCCCAATCACGTGAATTTGCTGTACGAAATTCAACGCCATATCCTGTAGATCCTCTCGGGTTTGGGCGCAATACAAAAATCCCTTTCTCTGCCATGGCTGCAATAGGATAAACTGCCTGGTTGCCTGCAATAAAATTTTGTGTGAACACGCCTGCGGGACCACCATGAATATTTAGGATAAGCG
>JBAVMD010000528.1:0-6564 GCA_049689695.1 Chitinophagaceae bacterium
TATTTGGTATGTCAAAATATCTATTTGAAGAGCAATATTAATGCAATCTTCAGAACGTATGAAAACGTTGGACATTGGACTACATCAGATGTGAATTTAGAAGTAATAAAGTTCTTCTTAGCTCAAATGCGTGAAAAATAAGAAACTATCACCCTGCTATTAGAGAACGAAAAATCCCAGGCTTTACGGCCTGGGATTTTATATTTATTATTCGCACAATCAATCATCAAAACCTACTGTTGTCTGATCAGCTTCAGCGTCTTTAGTCACAGGCAGTCTTTCGCGTTGTCTCAGCGGAACCCAATATACACTTGATAGAGGCCCATATTTACTACCTAAATACACTTTGGATGTGGTCCTCTGGCACACCCTGGGCCCTGGCGATGTGTACCAATAAATCAATGCTTTGATTCATCTGCTTTTCACGAAATGAAGGGCGGGTTGCTAAAACTATCACGAGATATAAAATCAAGCATTGAAAAATGAGCGCTCCAATAACCATCAACATAATTCCAGAATCGATGTCCATATTATATAAGTTTATTAATTACTACCTAAAGCTAATACGCGGTGAAAAAGAATCTTTCTAATCAAATGTTATTTGAAATAATTTTTTGGCAATTAATGTTGCCAGCAATAACTGCGACCAGCTTGTGCAGATCTTTTACACTGAGTCCCGCGCTTTGTGGTAGCCTGGCATCTCGAATAATATGACTGATGGCTCGATTTGTAACTGGAGGAAGATTGACTTTCTGAATTTGTTTTCGGATTTGAATAAAGAGATTTAACTAATGACGATTCAGAGGATTTCTTTTTAGTAGGCCGATGCCTAGCAAGCAAAAGAGAATCTACTGTATTCTCCAACTGCATAATCCTTGCGTCAAGCTGTGACACCTCATTATTTAACTTAGTTATTTCATCCTTGCTAGCGCAGGAACACAGGATCAGTAGCAATATGGCTGTGAAATTTCTCATAGTAGTTGGTTGACAATATTAAAGTATTGGCTGCCTAAAGTTAACATCTAAGTATGCCTGTGTATACGGAAAACCGGAAAATGGCCGTATTTTTTGCACGTATTTTAAGATGTTTTATCATTTGGAAAACACATAAAATGGAAAATTACTTACTAATGCTGGCCATAGCCACTGTTATCAATACCGGTCTGCTCATAATGCTTTTGCTATCGCGCCGAAAAAGCAATGACTACAAGCCGCAAATAGATGAGCTCACGTTCAGGATAAATACAATTACCAATACACTGGAAAATAACTTCCAGTCTAACAGGACAGAGCTTGCGGGTTTATTAAAAGACAATCGTACAGAATTGACTGGTAATCTTGACCGGCTCAATAACCGCATGGAGCAAAAGCTTAGCAACGTGGTGGACCAGGCAAAGGTTGATGGCGAAGCAATGAGGAGTAAACTGGAATCGTCGTTCCAATCTTTCAACAGGCTATTTAAAGAAAGCATGCTGGACATGAACAATGTGCAGCGTGAAAAGTTTGCGCAACTGGAAGAGAAGCAAGTGAAACTTGTAGAAAGCACTGAGAAAAAGTTAGAACAAGTGCGGGAAACAGTGGATGAAAAACTCCAAAAAACATTAAATGAGAGACTTGGTCATTCCTTTGATCTTGTTGGTAAACAGCTTGAAAGTGTGCAGAAAGGACTTGGTGAAATGCAAACACTGGCGCAGGATGTGGGCGGCCTGAAAAGAGTGCTCACCAATGTTAAAATGCGTGGCGGGTTTGGCGAGGTACAACTCGCAATGTTATTGGAGAATATACTGGCACCGGAACAATACGAGGTCAATGTTAAGGTTCGTGAAGGAACCACCGAGGCAGTAGAATTTGCTATAAAAATGCCTAACAAAGAGGGTGATCGAAATTTTGTGTGGCTTGCCATTGATGCAAAATTTCCGAGAGATACCTATGAATATTTGCAGAACGCGTATGATACCGGAGACACAAATTTGATAGATGAGTGTCAGAAGAATTTAGAATCCACTATTCGAAGAATGGCTAAGGGTGTGTGCGAAAAGTACATTTGTCCCCCTAATACCACAGATTTTGCAATTCTGTTTTTGCCTTTCGAAGGTTTGTATGCTGAAGTAGTGCGAAAGGCCAGCCTGTTAGAAGACATTCAACGGGAATGCAAAGTAGTAATAGCCGGGCCAACAACACTTGCCGTAATTCTAAACAGTTTACAGATGGGATTTCGGACACTGGCAATTCAAAAGAGGAGCAGCGATGTATGGGCAGTTCTTGCTAACGTTAAAAAGGAGTTTGAAAACTTTGGCGGTCTGTTAGAAAAAGCCCAGAAAAATATTCATAGTGCTGGTGATACGCTGGATGATGTATTAGGCAAGCGCACCAGGGCTATTCAAAGAAGGCTTAAGAATGTAGAGATTATCCAGGATACCACACAGGAAAACCTTGTTACGCAAGCCGCAGTGAAAGATATTGCCGAAGAATATGAAGAATAACATTTTGTTTCCTTATCAGTTTGCCACACCTGGGCAAACTGTTTATTTTAAGCCGTTAGGCGGATGAATATATTTATTGATCATAAACTGAGTTATTGGCTTTAACCTCAAGCGAATGTCTATTGGGTGAAAGCCTTCTGAGGTATAGTATTCTATATTCCCATTTACTTTGGTGTACCAGACATTTCCTATTGAATTTAAAGTTATTGTGTCAGGAGTGGTTATTCTCTTAAAGCCGTTGAGTTTTTGAGAATCTAAGGCTATTACAAGGCTGTTCTTAACTTTTTGAGTGCATGATACGGGTTGATAATGATCATCGGCCCAGTACATGCATTTTTCATTTCCAGTAGGATAAGGGGGTTGCACGCTGGTCCACCATGTATAAGCACCCACATTTGCAGCTAACAGAATTAAGATTGTCACAACTGTTTTTCTGCTATAGATCTTTTCCCACCATTTTTTATTTGTCTTGTCGTTTTCCACTGATACGGGGTCTTTGGTTTTTTCAGCCACATCTTGACCCTTTGCTTGCGGAGGTGGAATATCTGTTACGTTATCGCCGCTATCCCCGCTATTTCTGGATATATCATCCTCTTCGTCGTCCTCCTCTGCCTCCACTTCATTCCCCTTTGTAACGGGTGTAACATAAGAGCCACGAAACGGTCTGTCTTGATAATCAATTAACCAGGCCAGCAGGTTTATATGTCTTACGTTTGGATCCGTTTTACCAGTTCTCATAAACTTCACCAACGGCCTAAATCTATTCACATTGTGGTCGCGTATAGCCTGAACACAAGAGTCGACATCTGCATTAAAATTACCAAAGAAGGTCTTCAAAATGCCTTGATCTCTAATTGAAAATCTTCGCGCACATAATTCAATGCATGCATCTCTGAGATTGGCAGTTGTTGGTTGCGTTAGCAGCCCCGAAGTCTCCGGCTCGGCTTTTTTTCTTTGATATTCATCAAAGACATTTTTCACGTAGTCTCCATATAACATCACTATAAAGTTTTTATTGAACTGGAATTTTTGTACTCGTTCTGGAAATATTGGAATTCCGTTGGAACTATTGGAATTATTGGAACCACTTGCCAATCAGCTATTTACGCTATCCTAATTTTACTTCAGAAATCAATTACGCTCCATTAGCTACGGAGCACACTGTACAGAATTGATTTCTAAACGGGCAGCGAAAGTGACTTACTGATAACCGGCCTGGGAAGCGGTTGTAGGTAGTCACAATCAAAGCCATCCCTTCCCAAACAAGGGTGAGAAGCGCTTCTTACCCACCTGCAATCCGGCATCGGAAGCTCTGCTTCCGGGCTGCGTATTCACTCATTTTTTAAATCAAAAAAACAATGTTGCAATTTATAATTGCCCTTATTTGGGGCCTGGCATGCCTGGCGCAAACAGGCGATGCTAATCAAAATAACAATACTTCAGTGGTAAGCAGTTCTACGGAGCCGGGAGGTGATACTGGTGGTGAAACCGGTCACAAACCGCCGCCCCCGCCTCCGCCACCTCCTCCTACTGAACCATAGGCGTTTGTTATGTAAGGCAAGAGAAATCTTGCCTTACTTTTTATCCGGATATTAGGCAGAAAAATAGTTTTTTTACTTTTAAGTACAAAACTCATTTTTGAAAAGACTGCAATTTTTCATTTTGATATTGATAGCCAGCAGTTATGGCTGTAAGCAAAACGAACCTGTTTCTGCTGAAGTCTATAGTGATTTCTTAAAAGGACGTACGTTGTGGGGAACAAAACCCGATTCTTCATTTTATTATTTCAATAGAGTTGTTAACAACACTAACCATAAGCTCTACATTGCGCAGGCCCTTTATTACATGGGAACAATACAGTCTGATGCAGGCGATTACTTTGGCAGTAACGAGACCTTGTTGAAATCGTTGGACAACCTGGATGAACGTAATAGTGACCACCACGCGAGCATTTCTTCTACTTACAATACTTTGGGAAAGAATAATTCCGACTTGAAAAATTATACTTCGGCTATCATATATTATGATCGGGCCTTACAATTTGCTCAGGAGGATACTGATGTTGTAACGCTTGCAAACAAAGCAGTGGCTTATGAAAAGTTAAAAAAATATAAACAAGCTGAATCTATATATACTTCTATACTCCACAAAGCTAAGCTTGATATGAAAAAGTATGCAAGAGTGCTTTCTAATCTGGCAAAGTGTAAATGGTTAGAGGATTCAAGTTATAATGCACCCCCCGCGCTTCTTGAGGCTTTGCAAATCAGGGAAGACAGTAATGACACCAGGGGATTGAATGCCAGTTATGCGCATCTATCAGATTATTATAGCCGTTCAAGGCCAGACTCCGCTTTGGTGTATGCCCGGAAAATGTTTGCAGTAGCACAGGAAATTCACAGTCCGGATGACGAATTGGAGGCGCTGGATAAACTCATTCAAATTAGTCCTCCGGCATTATCGAAACAATATTTTTTCAGTTACCGTTCTCTAAGCGATAGTATTCAGACTGCAAGGAGTGCGGCCAAAAACCAGTTTGCACTCGTTCGTTACGAAGGACAAAAAAACAAGGCGGAAACCCTACGACTGCAGCGAGACAGTGCACAGAAGGAAACACTACTTTATGTGACGGGTTCAAGTTTCCTCGCAGCAATTGCTATTGCCATCATCTGGTATAGAAAACGACAGCAAAGATTGGCATTAGAATCCCAAAACATGATCCGTGAGCAGCAATTGAAAACATCCAAGAAAGTGCACGACGTGGTTGCAAACAGTATTTATCGGATCATGATCGAAATTGAGCACAAAGATGCTATCGAAAAGGGACCGCTTCTTGACAAATTAGAAGTAGTGTATGAGCAGTCACGGAATCTATCGTATGAGCCGATTGAAAAGAATTATCACAACTTCCATAAAACTATAAGTGAATTACTTTCAACTTTTGCTACTCTAACTACCAGGGTGGTAATAGTGGGCAATCAAAAAGAATTATGGACCGGAATAAGTGAGCAGGTTAAAAAGGAATTGGAGCAAGTGCTTCAGGAGTTAATGATTAATATGAGAAAACACAGTAAAGCCCAAAACGTTGTTGTCAAATTTCACCATGAAGATGGTGGCATAAAAATACAATACACAGACGATGGAATTGGCGTCCCGGCAACCTTTAAGTTTGGTAATGGCCTGGTTAATACGGAAAACCGGATTAACACCATAGGTGGCCGGATTACATTTGATAAGGAACTGCATGGCGGGCTGAAAATAGACATCTTTTTTCCTATAGGCTGAATCCAATGATAAAAAAAGTTTTAATAGCAGAAGATCATGAAAGTGCGAATATCTCTCTTCAAAAAACTTTAGAAGAGTTGGGAATTACTGATGTCGATTACGTTTATTACTGTGATGATGCGCTGCTCAGAATACGCAACGCAAAAGAACATATGCTGTCATACGATCTTTTGATCACTGACCTTTCTTTTGACGACGATGGCCGTGTTCAGCAATTGGCTGGTGGAATAGAACTGATCAGCGCTGCGCGGGCCACACAGCCTGAAATTAAGGTTTTGATTTTTTCCGGAGAAAGCAAGGCTACTGTTATCGAAGACTTATTTAATAAGCATCAAATTGATGGATTTGTGCGAAAAGCCAGGCACGATTCAAAGGAACTAAAAAGCGCTATAAGCCAAATTGCAATCAATCAACGTTATTTTCCAAGACACCTGATAGAGTTAGTTAAAAAAAAGAATGCTTACGAGTTTACAGAGCTCGATATTACGATAGTGTCCCTTCTTGCGGAGGGCACGCGGCAAAAAGACATCCCTGCATACCTTCAACTTCACAATATCCGTCCTTCGGGATTAAGCAGTGTTGAAAAACGGTTGAATCAAGTAAAAGATGCGCTGGGTTTTACTAAGAATGAGCAACTGGTGGCCTACTGCAAGGACATGGGAATAATTTAACCGTTTACGGGTTCCCATAAAAAACGCTCCGTCTCTGATGTTAGCTTTGGTACGTAGACAAAAACTTTGAACATGAATAAAGAGTATTACGTATCAAATACTGCGCAAACCAATGGAGACCACGAAGT
>JBAVMD010000529.1:0-5090 GCA_049689695.1 Chitinophagaceae bacterium
CCCCGGCCCCTACTATTGTGAGCCTCTGCTGCGGGGTTCGGGATGACAGTGAGCCGTTTAAAAGAATGAATAATTAATAATCAACAACAATTTTCATAACCTCTAAAACTTTCATTTTTATGAATCTCATCAAACGGATCGGCAATCCAAAAACATTGTTTCTATTTTCTTTCATTTTTATTCATGTGATAGCAGTTTCTCAAAACGTGGCTATCAACGGTGACGGATCGCTGCCTGACAAGCATGCTATGCTCGATATTAAATCGAACAGCAAGGGCCTGCTCATTCCGCGCATGACCACAGAAGCAAGAATGAAAATTCCACACACGCAGGGCTTAATGGTGTACGATATCAACACCAATTCTTTCTGGTACAATACCGGTAAGAGCTGGCAGAATATGTTGATGGATGCCGCGGCGCTTGCCATTGCGGATTCTGCCTGGCTGCTTACAGGCAATGCAGGCACAATTGACGGCACTCATTTTCTCGGTACAAAAGACAATGTGCCAATGAATTTCCGGGTAAACAATGTGGCATCAGGAAAGATCGACCACATTAAATTCAACACTTTCTTTGGGTATCGCTCGGGTATGTCAATAAGCCCTTCACCTTTTATTGGCAGGGACAATACCGCTTATGGGTTTGAAGCGCTGATGACAAACAGCAGCGGCATAAGCAACACTGCTGTAGGAGGCAGGGCGCTTCGGCTGAACCAAACCGGTATTTCTAACACGGCAGTTGGTGAAGGCGCGCTTGGGTCAAACACTTTTGCCAGCAGTAATACGGCTGTAGGAAATGGGGCAATGTTTCAGAACACAACCGGTGATCGCAACACGGCGCTTGGCGCTTCAGCCTTGTTCAGTAACAGAACAGGCAACTGGAATACTGCTGTAGGTGCATCTGCGTTAAGCACAAACACCACATCGTCTAACAACACCGCGGTTGGGTTTGGAGTACTTACCAACAACAGCTTTGGCCAGGAAAACACAGCCGTCGGTACTTTTTCGATGATCAATAATACCGCGGGCACATCGAACTGCGCTTTTGGCGCAAATGCCCTGTTCATGAATGTAACCGGCAATCAGAATACTGCTTTAGGCGCTTATGCGCTTTATAATAATCAGAATACTTCAGGAAATACCGCAACAGGTTTCCAGTCGATGTACAGCCTTAGAATGGGCGGGACCCAGAATACTGCAAATGGTGCATACTCCCTTTATTCAAATACTTTTGGTTTTGATAACACGGCCATTGGTTACACCGCCCTGTACTCAAATACTACAGGCCCTTCCAATACGGCGGTGGGGGCAAGGGCGCTCCGGAACACTACTACTGCAAGGGGCAACACCGCGCATGGCGCAGATGCATTAGTGACTAACACTATAGGAGAATTAAATACTGCTGTTGGCTCAGGCGCCATGTTCCTTAATATTGAAGGAAGGAACAACGTGGCAGTAGGCGCTTCTGCATTGTTCAATTCATCGGCAGGAAGCAGCAATACATCCATAGGCGCATCAAGCCTGTTGAAAAGTGTTGGAACGTCTAATACAGCCGTAGGACATTTTGCACTTGCGACCAATATAAGCGGCAATAGCAATACTGCAATAGGCGAACGTGCAGATGTTTCATCTACAGGTCTTACAAATACTACAGCCGTAGGGGCAGGGGCAATAGTAAATGCTTCCAATAAAGTACGCATTGGCAATGCTGCTGTTACGGTGATAGAAGGACAGGTGCCATTTACCACTCCTTCAGACGGGCGCTTCAAATTTGGCGTGCAGGAAGATGTAAAGGGATTGGATTTCATTTTACAGCTGCGTCCCGTCACTTATCAGTTCGATGTAAGGCGCTTTGATGCACAATCAGGGAAATCAGATACCGAAGGAAATGCTTATGATGAAGCAACTGCCATCCGCCGCACAGGCTTTATCGCGCAGGAAGTAGACGATGCTGCCAGTAAGAGCGGTTATAATTTCAGCGGCATCATCAGGCCTAAAACAGCAGGCGACCATTACAGTTTAAGCTATGATGCATTTGTTGTGCCGCTGGTGAAAGCAGTGCAGGAACAGCAGGCTTTGATTGATATGCAACGCAATGGAATGCAAAGCCAGCAGGAGACCATTGACGAATTGAAAAAGAAGAACGCTGAACTGGAGAAAAGGCTGAGCAGGTTGGAGAGATTGATAGAGCAGATGAAGAAGTAGGCGATTGCTTAAACTCTCACAGTGAGTCGTTCACAACAATGATTTTTTTATAACGCTAAAGCTTTCATCATTATGAAACTTATAAAAAGAACCGGCACATGCAGCATGATCATTCAAAGCATTTTGCTGCTGCTTGTTTGCACAGCTGCATATACGCAGAATGTTGCGATCAATACAGACGGATCGCCGCCTGACAAAAATGCGATGCTCGATATTAAATCGATCAACAAAGGCGTACTCATTCCGCGCATCACCACAGAAGCGCGAATGAAAATACCAAACACGCAGGGCCTGCTGGTATATGATATCAACACCAATTCTTTCTGGTACAATAACGGAAAGTTGTGGCAGAACATAGGCGCAGCTGCTGCTAAAATTGCTGATTCTGCCTGGGCGCTTACTGGTAATGCAGGCACTTCAGACATGAATAACTTTATTGGCACTACAGACAATGTACCATTCAATGTGAGAGTAAACAATCGCAGGTCTGGAAGGATCGATCCGGTAATGAACAATGTGTTCTGGGGTTACCAGGCAGGTTTATGGCTTACCAGCGGCAGAGATAATACAGGCATCGGAACGGCGGCCTTGCATCTTACAACAACAGGTTATGATAATACTGCCTTAGGCGCTAATTCGCTTCAGAATAATTCTACAGGGTTTTCCAATACATCTGTTGGAAGGTTCTCATTGTACTATAACCTCACCGGCGCCGGCAATACAGCTGTAGGCACATCTGCCTTGCATGGCAACATACGCGGATTAGACAATACCGCTGTTGGAGGTTTTGCACTGTCAGGCGGTGGTGGAAACGGCAATACCGCTGTGGGTTCCAGTTCACAGATATTTGGCGGGGGAAGTAATCAAAACACTTCTTTGGGTGCAAACTCTCTTGCTTATTATCAGCGTGGTGATGGTAATACAGCAGTTGGCTACGATGCACTTCGCCTTACCGCATTTACCGCAGCTTATAATACCGCTGTTGGATTCAGCACTTATATCTCACCTTTTGGGCCGGAAAGTTCAGGCAGTTATTCTACTGTTATTGGTGCTGAGGCATTAGCTACGGGCAATAATTCCACGGCGCTTGGTTATGGCGCAGTATCAAACGCTCCCAACAAAGTACGCATCGGCAATGCGGCAGTAACGGTCATTGAAGGACAAGTGCCTTTCACCACGCCTTCTGACGGACGCTTCAAGTTTGGCGTGCAGGAAGATGTGAAGGGACTCGATTTCATTTTGCAATTGCGCCCTGTTACTTATCATTTCGATGTGAAAGGTTTTGATATACAGTCCGGCAGCATGGTAGCAGGCAATACATCGATGTATGATGAAGCTGCGCGCATCCGTCGCAGCGGTTTCATTGCACAGGAAGTAGAAGATGCTGCTATGAGAACGGGATATGATTTCAGCGGCATCATTAAGCCTAAAACAGACAAAGAGCATTACAGCCTGAGCTATGATGCGTTTGTTGTACCGCTTGTGAAAGCAGTGCAGGAACAGCAGGCAGTTATTGATGCGCAGCAAAAGAAAATAACAGAACAGCAGCAGGTGAACGATGCGCAGAATAAGAAGCTGGCAGAATTAGAGCGTAAGCTCAATGAAATAAAAAAACTTTTAAAACATTAATTACTTAAAATCTTTTCAAATGAGAACACTCTATACGCCAGGGGCGTACTTCGGCAAACGAAATATAATTTCGTTGTGCATGCTCCTGCTGCCTTTCATTCTTTCCGCACAGGAAATGCGTATTGGCCAGGGCACCAGTGTTGTGATACAAGGCGATGCAAAACTGGTATTGAACGATGCCGGCCTCGTAAACAACGGCAGCTTCAGCGCAGGAAACAGTACTGTGCTGTTCACAGGCAACGCAGGCAAGCAACTCACTACTATCAGCGGCGGAAGCCGTACTGCTTTTTATAATCTTTCCATCAATAAGCCTTTCAGCCAGGTGCAGCTCGGGAACGATATTTCCGTGAGCGGATTGCTCAGCATGGGTGAAGGCAATCTTGAATTGAACAATCGCAGGCTCGCTCTCGGCTCTTCAGGAAGCATTGCAGGAGAGCGTGCCGATTCAAGGATCACTGGTGCGAAAGGCGGAGTAGTGATAGCCACTGCTGTTTTAAACGCGCCACAGTTGGTTAATCCGGGCAACCTGGGTGTTCAACTCAGCAGTTCGGCCAATCTTGGATATACGGTGATCACACGCGGTCATGTGCAACAGGCGAATGGGCAGGCGCGATCCATTGAACGTTACTACGAGATCCAGCCTGCATTTAATACCGCAGATATTTCGCTGAAAATATTTTACCTGGAACCCGAACTTGGCGGCAACAACGAAGCTGAACTGGTGCTTTGGAACCATGACGCAGGCAGGGGATGGGTTGTTGCAGGAAAAGAGAACAGTGAGCTTTCTGCAAACTGGATCGCAAAAAATAATGTAAATGGCGTAAGCAGGTTTACATTGGGTGTTGCAGACAGGAGCGCATTTGCAACAAGTTCTGTAAAAGGCATAAGCAGTGCAGGCATTGCATCACTGCAGGCATTTCCTAATCCTGCCAGCGACAGGTTTACGATCTCCCTTTACAGCGGAGCAGAAAAAAAGGGAACGGTTGCCCTGCAGGACCAGAATGGTCATGTGCTGGAACGGAAACAATTGCAATATGTGAAAGGATTGAACACGATGCAGTGGAATATTGCTAAATACGCTGCGGGAACTTATTATGTAGTGTTTGAAGGAATGGGTGTTGCGAATTTGAAAGTGGTGAAGCAGTAGGGGAGTGAGGTGTGAGTGGCGAGCTGTGAGCTGCGAGCTATGAGCTGTGAGCAAGCATCATTTTTTGCGTGACTCACTGTCATCCCGAATCCCCGCAGCAAGAACTTAAC
>JBAVMD010000530.1:0-22743 GCA_049689695.1 Chitinophagaceae bacterium
TCCATAAACCGCTGATTTAAAGATCAGGGATACCATACATTTCTTACAATTAAATCTTTTAAACATGGCAGCAACAAGTTACGCGTCGATCAGGAGCATGTCAGCAGATTTTAAAACAATGCTGTCGAACCTGGAATTTCCATTTCCTTTCGATACAGAGGAAACTACGATGGTGGTATTGGTTGATATCGAAGATGATCTTGGTAATATCATGGCCGAAAGTCCTGACAAGCTTGCATTGATAATAGGGCTTGACAACAACAATGCTCCAACCGTTTGTATATTGGGAGCAAATTCAAGTGGTGAAGTGCTTTCAGCACATGTAAGCGGCAACCTGGATGGGCAGCAGGCATGGCCAAGCATGCAAAGCATAAAGTTTCCCGATGATACGGGTTATGACAGCTTTTTTGTAGCACCGTCCTAAGACTGATTCATTTATATATACCCTGAACCGGTATAGTAATGCATACCTCTTCAGGGTATATGTAAACACAGTAAAAATGTCTATTTTGTAATTTCAATATGCACTGGCTTAAGATCGTTTATTATTCAGTTCTTGTACTTGCGTTGGCTGCATGCATACCGGCTTATAAAAACCGGAAGTATTTTCTATTTATACCTTTGATAGCATTGAATATTGGAGTTGAGGTTATCAGGGAGTTTATTGAGAAGCCCTCGCGATTGGAAACATCTATTCTGCTATTTCAGGTGATAGCTGAATATTCACTTTTGTCGTTAATAATTGCAAACTTTCTTAGATCCCTGTGGAAAAGAAAAATAATAGTGATCTCGGTATACACTATGATCCCTATTTTCATAATCCTCCAACTTATACTGATCGGCAACAATAAATCCTATAAATACCTGAACCAGATGATTGAAGCGCCGTTAATATGCGCATGGACTACGCTTTACTTATTTGAAACGGCCAGGCACGAAGAAGAGTTTAATTTAACCAGTAACCCAATGTTCTGGATATCGTTTGGAAATATCCTGTTTTATTCCGGAAGTTTATTCTCGTATGGCCTCGGGAGCTACCTGGAATCAAAAGGAAATGACAAAGCAGCAGATGCTATTTTCCTGATTGCGCAAATTTTGAATATATTGTTATACATTCTATACTTCATTGGTTTCTTATGTATTTTACGATCGAGGAGGTTATTGTCATCACAATTTTAGGTACTATCATAGTCCTCTTTCCCTCGATAACTTTCTTTATTTTTTTTATTTCGTATCAAAAAAGAAAGTATAAGTATGCGAAAGAGAAGCAGCAGCTAAGAACAGATTTTCAACAAGAGTTACTAAGAACAAAGTTGGAAATTCAAGAGCAAACCTTCCAGAATATTTCACAGGAAATACACGATAATATAGGGCAGATGCTCAGTCTGCTAAAATTGAATCTCAATACTGTTGACATATCCCAAACACAAGCAACAGAACAGAAATTACAACGATCCAGAGAAATAGTGGCGCAGGCAATAACCGACCTGAGAGACCTGAGTAAAAGCCTCAGTCCGGAGGCTATCATGAAGATTGGCCTGAACGACACCATCCAAAAAGAATTGCTGCTGATGGCAAAAGCCGGCCAATACGAGGCAAATTTTACCGTGCAGGGGGATTATTATCGCTTTGATCCGCAAAAAGAACTTATCGTTTTTCGCATCTTCCAGGAAATCCTCAATAATATCATAAAGCATTCAAAAGCAAGAACAGTAAATGTAAAACTGGACTACCAACCCCAAAGATTTACCCTTGCCGTTACCGATGATGGTGAAGGATTCGATGCATCAAAACTGGAATCAGAAGAAACCTGCATAGGCCTGGGCGTTCGCAATATGTACAACCGTGCTGTTCTGATAGACGCGACTTTCACAATCTCCAGTATACCCGAAAAAGGAACTACCGTATGTATTGAATTGGAATTCAAAGGCCATCCCCGCCAGGCACCTGTTCGTTAGCCTCTTCCACCCCCCAAATGGTGTTTTCCTCAAAATAATTCCGCCAAAACCCCCTTTTGTATAAATGGCGATTGTCACATCTTTGCCATGGCTTAATTGCAAAACCTATCTTATGCATGGAACTCCAGGGGGAATCTGCACCCTTTGGATACGCACTAAGACTTACCTCTTTCTGCTGCCGGTCCATTCGGGCATTAAGTTTTGCGTAAACCATTGGATAAACAACACCTGTTAAATATCGCTGGTCCCGGGTATTTAATTACAGGATTGTAAATAGATGACCATGGCAGTAAACGATTTTAGTTTTATCATTATAGTTGTCGTTATAGTGTTCGCTATCTGCGGAGCATTAGCCGTGGCGCTTTATTACATATACAAAAATGTACAGTTAAAGCGTACGCAGGAACTTTTGCGCAGTGAAATAGAAATACACGAGCAAAGCTTTCAGAATATCTCGCACGAAATTCATGATAATATCGGACAGGTACTAAGTCTTGCCAAGCTCAATCTCAATGCAGTTGAGGCCGGCCTTTCCGAGGAGAAATCAGAAAAGATCCGCAATTCAAAAGATCTGGTAGGACAGGCTATTGCCGACCTGCGTAACCTTAGTAAAAACCTTAATGCCGCTGTTATAACGGAAATAGGGTTGAGCGAAGCTATTAAGAGAGAACTGGATCAACTTTCCAAATCAGGCAGGTACGAAACAGATTTTAGCCAGGATGGCAAAGCTTTTCGCCTGCAGGGTCAAAAAGAGCTAATCATTTTCAGGATATTTCAGCAGATCATTTATAAAGTAGCTGCTCAGCCAGACGTTAAAAAACTAAAGATCAAAACACTTTACAGCCCGTGCCGGTTTAAACTGGCAGTTTGGGACGACGGCACCCATCCCCCTGACTTTCCAATTATATCTCCGGTAGATCACCGGCATCCCGGCGGAACAAGCATGTTTACCCGGGCAAGCATTATTGGCGCTGAATTAACTGTTTACAGTAATATCGAGCGAGGTAACACAACCATTTTCACACTTAACCTTGCGGGAGATAACTGATTTTTTTTAGGTGTAAAAACCGTGTTTGTACGGTTTTTATATCGATGACGCCTCGGTAATTTAACGTGTTGCGATACTGTACCCCCGGAAAGACTCTCTGTACCATTACTTATTTCAGACATAAATGCATCTGTATGAAACTGCAGCAAACCAATGTAGCTCTCGTTGATGATCACGTTCTTCTGCGTAACGGCCTGGCCAGCCTGGTGACAAGCTTTGGCAATTATTCCGTTGCATTTGAAGCGAATAACGGAAAACATTTTATAGATCAGCTACAGCCCGAAGGACTACCGGATATTGTATTGCTCGATATAAACATGCCGGAACTGGACGGATACGATACCGCACTATGGCTGAAGCGGCATCATCCTGAGGTAAGAGTGCTTGCTTTATCGATGTACGACAATGAGAATGCCATCATTCGCATGTTCAAGGCCGGGGCCAGGGGCTATATACTCAAGGACTGCGATCCAATAGAATTAAGAAACGCGCTTGACTCCGTATCACGGAAAGGTTTTTATTATTCAGAAATGGTTACCGGCCGGCTTATACATACCATCAGCAAATTAGATGAGGAAGAATCTGATATTAATCAATTAGTGCATCTTAATGAAAGAGAGATAGAATTCCTCAAGCTTGCATGCACAGAAATGACGTATAAAGAGATAGCCGATAAGATGTACCTGAGCCCCCGGACCATTGATGGGTATAGAGATACGCTTTTTGAAAAACTTAATTGCAAGACCAGGGTTGGCTTGGTAATGTATGCGATAAGAAATGGAATAGTCAGGGCATAGCTTACTTAGATAGTGTGATGGTTGTGCCAGCGCCCCGATCGGATTGGATGAGCGCCTTATATCCCGATTGTTTGGCCCGGGACTGGATGTTTTTGAGCCCGTTGCCGTTGTTGGGATTAACGGTGTCAAAACCTTTACCATTGTCTTTCACGATAAACTGCAGCCTTTGCGATTCACGTTGAACGATCAATTCAATTACAGAGCATCCGGCATATTTGGTGCTGTTGTTAATGGACTCCTTGAGTATTAAAAAAACATTTCTCTTTTCCTGCTTGTCTAACTTCACACCGTAAAGATCAGGGTCTATCGTACTTCTGAAATCAATTCCATTCGCCTCGCAGAGCGGCCTGAAAAAATGAACTATCCTTGCCGTGAGTTGCTCAACGGTGTCTTGTTTATCATCCAGGACCCAGATCACATCGCGCAAACCGGAAATTGCTTCCTGCGTATTGTTCTTTACCTGGAGAAGATGTTTATCGTTTCCGGGCTGGCTTAAGGCAAGGCTGGCATAAACCTTAACACTGTTTAATGTGCTGCCGATATCGTCGTGCAGATCGCTGGAGATTCTTCTGCGCATTGTTTCTTCCTTACGTATCTGCGATATCCTGTACCTGTAAAGCAAATAAACAATAGCGATTATAATAGCAAGAACTGCAACATAAAAAACGGTGGTCTGGTACCATTTAGGACGAAAATCAAGTTGGAATCTTATTTCAGATTTAAATCCATCTTCATTGGTTGCCTCTACTACCACATTATATTTACGAGGCCATACCTCCACCAGGTTGATAGAATTATTGTCCTCCACATCTCTCCAGTCGCCATCGTGTTGCATTTTGTAACGGGCACGTATTCTATCCGGGTTACGGTAATTGATAGCAGAAAGATAAAGCGTGGTTTGAGTTACGGTGTTAGGAATAGTAAACGATTTCAGATGCAGATCTGTAGTTTCCGTTATACCATTTGCATCCTGAACTTTAATATTGCCCACGTAAAGCAATGGCGGCTTTGTGTTTGTTGAAAAGTAACGCGGATCGATCCTTGTAAATCCATTTATGCCGCCGGCATAGATGTAATCGCCTTTTCTGTAGCCGCTTACTTCTTCGAAACCCTCTGCATGCAAACCATCGCGGGAATAATATCTTCTGAATTCCCCGGTTTTAATGTTTAGCAACGAAATGCCATTATTGGTAGTTATAAGAATAGCTGTATCACCCAGATTATGCAGTTGGTAAACGCCATCATTGGATAACCCGTTTTTGCTGTACAAAACTTTTTTTAATGAATAGGAAGCATCTAACTGCAAGATGCCAAATCCATAAGCTCCAATCCAAAAATTGGTATCAACCTGGCACATATCAAAAAACAGCTTACACTTCTCTCTCGTTGATGGATCAATCCATTGTTTTACAGCTACCCTTTTAAAATCTCTGGATAAAATCGTAACCACGTTATCAGAAAGAACCCACAGGTTTTCTTTAGAGTCCCGGAAAATGTTATTTACAATGCTCGAAGCAAGTGTACGGTCCGATTGTCCCGATGTAATTTGCCACACAGTATCCTTAACCGTATTCCACACCAATATTCCATTATCGGTTTCTGTACCCAGCACCACTAACGAATCGCCAATAAACAAATGACTGTTCACCGGCATGTGTTTATACTTATTAAACGACCGGTAAATACTTGTTACAGGTATTAATTTACGGTTATCGTAAACATACATGCCATCGGTATTTGAAACATGCACCCGTCCTTTTTTATCAGCGAAAACATGATGATGCAGGCGTTGGGAATCAACCCTTGAATAGCTTCCTGTTTGGTTGTTGATATAAACCAGGCCATTTCTCAACCCCACCAACATATCTTTATTATCCAGTTCATAAATACAGCGTACATGATCCAGTTTAATATTGGTTTTCGGATCATAATTATACGGCCGGAACGGGCTTTCATTTCCCGACATAAAAGCCAATCCTTCCTGGCAGCCCAGCCAGATATCTTCGTTCTGATCTTCGTAAATATCCTGAACCGATTGAAGCCAGTCTGTTTCAGACATTCTAACGGCTTCCTCGAGTTTTGTATAGCGGGTTAACGTTGAATCGAACCTATACAATGCATTATTGACCGCAATGTAAATACGATTGGTTTTGTCAGCTTTGATGTTGGAGATTGCGTATGTGTTAAGCCTGGGTAAAGTTTTGCAGGGAGCATTATCTATACGGATCTTATAAGATTTATCATAGGTTATTTTACGCAAGCCCTGGCTTGTGCCAAAAACAATAGATTTATTTTGACCGGACACATACCCTGAAAACTCTATCTCATCGTTGCTCAGGCGATCGTTCAGATCAGCTCGCGGAATTGTCCTGATGATTTTCTTTGTTTCATGGTCGTACACGATTATTCCATAACCTGTATAACATGCCCATATTGCACCGTACTGGTCTTTCAGCAAAGCGCGCACTTCAAACTCCGCCGCGTTGTTTGGGGCCCTGGGCAACTCCGGTTTTTCTTCAAACTTATTGTCTGCAATATTGTATACCTGTGCACCTGTAGACAATCCTATCCATAGCCTGTTTCCATCCATTAACATGGATATATTCCAGTGCTCCTGCGTTACTGTATCATATTTTATCGGAATCCTCCGCACAACTTCACCCGTGATAGTGCTGATAGCATCAATAGCTACTTCGCCCGGCAGAACCCAGATTAAATTTCGCGCGGTATCCTCAACCAGGTCCCTTACATCTGCGCCGGAAATGCGGTGCTTAGCGGGAGCGGTCCTGTAATATTTTACGAAGGTTTTTCCGTCGAATCTATTCAATCCATCTTGCGTGGCAACCCATAAAAAACCCTTTTTATCCTGAAGTATTTTCCTTACATTATAGCTGCTTAAACCTTGAGATTGTTTGTACTTAATTACATGCTTTACCTCTACATGCTGTGAGAAACCTGCAACAGATGGCAATACCATTAAACAATAAAATAAAAATCTTATCATGGACAAGGAATGGACAATTATATTTCTAATTTATGCAGATTTTAGGAAAGATGGCACTTTCGATATGGGCAATGATCTGCAAAGTGAGTTGTCACAAGTTTTTTATGATCTGAAACAAGTACCGTTAAATAATCAAATTGAAATCCTGGTTGTACAAAATATAATTGATCCTTCTCAGCCAGAAAAAGACATGACATACCTGAAAAGAGTGATACGACAGGATGGAAGAAAAGAAAATGAAATCGTTACCATTGACTCAATTCCAACCCCGCAAACACTTCAGAAATCCGAGGTTCTGAAAAACATATTTCGTCGTATGCATACCAATACGTACTCTTCCACGGAGAAAATATATACAAGAGCAAAAAGATATTTTCTGAATACATGGGATCACGGCTCCGTTTTCGGAATTTTCAGAACCAATGTTCCTGTTCCAGAAGAGCCCAGGACATTTGCTATTCAATCTTTGCTTATCAATAAAGATATTTATGACGAAGCTCTCCTTATTGAAAAGTTTGAGGGACCATTTAATATACAGAAAAATAAATCAGGAGATTATGTAAGTATTGTTCGGAGCTGGGAGAATCCGGTTTATGGTTATTATACAATAAACAATAAATTTCTTTTTGAGTTAAATACGGATTATTCTGCTGATTCCATTGGCCATAAATTGTTGTCGAATGACAGGTTCTACAACAATCTGGAATTGGAGGTCATCCAGCCTTTCCCCTTTATAAATGAAGAGATTACTATTAAATTTTCAAAGTCTATCTCCCGCAACGATTTCTGGAAGTTAATATCGGAAATAAACATAACAGAAAAAGAAAAAAATGAATTAGAAAAAATGGTGTCGTTTTCCGGAGATGACGCCGCTACGATGGTTATTAAAACAAAAAATAATAAAATTGCTGACATACTTACAAATGAAGAGCTTCAGAAAGCGATCGATGGAGGATTGAATGAGGCGCAAAGCTCTACGCCGCCCAGGAAAATAGATGTTCTGCTAATGATGAACTGTTATATGCTGAATGTACATGCCTGTTATACATTTAAAAACGTTGTTGACTTTTTGATAGCGCCGCAAGGCGGTATTTCGAAGCCTGGATACAATTATCCATATCTGCTGAATCAAATATATCAGGCTACAATAAAGGATACAATTAAGCCGGAACTTCTTGCAGAATTATGTGTGACCTCGTGCGGATACGAATTTTGGCCCGATCGTCGGGAATTTGCTGACGATATTGAGAAGTGGGCAATTATTGCCATGAATCTAAAGGACTATGAAACAATCGCACAGGAAATTGAAAACATTGGCCGGGAATTATTGCTGCTTTACAGAATTTTCCAGGGTGACCCCTATGGATTATTTGATCATGTAAGAAACAAATGCGTAAGGTTTGATCATCCTTCTCTGAATTATTATACGATTGATATTTCGCATTGGTTAAATCAACTTATTATTGATCTCAGCGAAAAAGCAGCAGATATCAAAAAGCTTTCCGTTCATTATCTCAATCTTCGCGATTTTATCGATGGCAATATTTTAGAAGAAAGAATTGGTAAACTGATCTATGCTTCAACATCAGGCCAGATGTTACTGAAAAAACCTACCAGCGCCTCGATATTTTTTCCGCAACCTTTGATACACGATGAGGAATACGAATATTTTATTGATAAGAACAGTACAAATCAATGCCTTTTTTTAAAAGAAAAGAAAAACTGGTTAGAACTTTTAAGTATAGCTTTTGTTTGAAATGCTGGTGCAAATGCTTGTTCTTTAAAAACAAAGCCTATTCATAAAGAATAGGCTCGTAAAATTTTGCAGCACTGCTTTAACTCCCGTGATTGCCTTTCGATCCCGGAAAATATTCGCTGTCAACAGATGTGGCCAATACGTAATCATCCCCCGCTGCATTGCTTATGGCATTGAAATATACTTTTAACGAGGAAGATCTTAGCGGTTGGTCTCTTTCGATATTGAATACTGCAAAAGACCCTTCCGGTAAAGGAATTTCACTCGCTCCAAGGTTTTCTAATTGAGCCTTGAATTGTATAGTAAATGTAAACTTGTAAATCTTTGGAGATCCGGAAACCTTTTTAATGCTAACTGACGGCGGTGTGTGGGGAATGTTTTTTTCACCAATGCGGAAAGCGCATTGATTAGGTTTGAGTTTAGTAACAACTGGCATAATAATTAATTTTAGTAAAAGTAGCTTTGGATTTTATAGTTGTTTAGGGTGTTTTATCCAAAACAGCGGTTAAAACACGGTAATATAAAAAACCGCCTTTCAGCGGTTTTTTATAAAAGAATTTCGATTAGCTCAATTCAACACACTCTTCTCCTTCACAACCTCAACCCCCTCCTGCTCCTTGATCTTACCCCAACCTCCCACTACATTCCTGAGATTGTGTATCCCTTGGCGTTTGAGCAGCGAAACTGCGATCACGCTGCGATAGCCGCCCGCGCAATGCACATACAGATTGTCGGTATCCAGGATGTTGGCCATAGAACCGGGATCTTTTAAATTAGTTAAGGGAATATTTACCGCTCCGGCAACATGGCCGTCTGCATACTCAGCTTCACCGCGAACATCAAAAACCACGAGATGATCATCATGCGGCAGGTCCATCATCAGTTCATCGGCCTCTACATCTATTACCAGGTCTATCTGTTCGCCGGATTTGCTCCAGCTCTCATAACCGCCCTGCAGGTAACCGAGAAATTTATCGAAGCCAACCCTCGCAAGGCGCACCACACTTTCTCTTTCTTTGCCGGGTTCGGCCACTATTAAGATCGACTGGTCAAACGGCAAAAGACTTCCTCCCCATTCAGCATACCGGCCTTCAAGACCAATGCTTATAGAACCGGGAACAAATCCCTGCGTAAATATTGTGGCATTACGTGTATCGAGAATAATGGAATCTTTAGAACGTTGTTTAAACTCGGCCACGCTCAAAGGTTTCAAGGCATTCGCCAGCACTCCTTCAAGGCTTTCATATCCTTCTTTATTGATGCGTGCATTGATGGGGAAATATTCCGGCGGCGCCGCAAGTCCTTCAGTAACTGCTTTAATGAATTCTTCTTTCGACTGTGGCTTCAATGCGTAATTGGTTTGCCTTTCGCTGCCGATTGTGCTGGAGGTAGACGGACCGAGATTTTTACCACAAGCGCTTCCGGGACCATGTGCAGGATAAACGATCACTTCATCATTCAGCGGAGTGATCTTCGCCTGCAATGAATTATACATCATAGCAGCCAGCTCTTCGCGGGTCAGGTTGCCGCTGCTGAGGTCGGGCCGGCCCACATCACCTACAAACAAAGTATCGCCGGTAAACACAGCATGTTCCTTTCCTTCTTCATCGCGCAGCAAATAACAGGTAGACTCCAGCGTATGACCTGGCGTGTGCATTACTTCCAGCGTAATAGCGCCCAATTTAAAAACTTCACCATCCTTTGCAAGGTGAATAGGGAAATTGGTTTCTGTATCAGGACCATATACAATTGGCGCGCCGGTTGCCTTTGAAAGATCGAGATGACCGCTTACAAAGTCAGCATGAAAATGTGTTTCGAAAATATATTTAATAGTAGCATTCCGCTCTTTGGCCAAGCTCACATATTCTTCTATATCGCGCAGCGGATCAATCACTGCCGCCTCACCGCCGCTTTCTATAAAATAAGCGGCCTCACTGAGGCAATTGGTATAAAGTTGTTTGATAAACATGCCGCAAAGATAAATATTGAACGGCACAAGGAACAAGAGGGCAAGCCACAAGAAGTATTTCGGGTTAGGGTTTAACGTTTCTGTGAATCCAAGACGTCATTAAGTCAATTGGTCATTAGGTCATTGATGCGCAATTACGCACTACTTAATGACTTAATGACCAATTGACTTAATGACTTTAAAATACCTATCCCACAAGATTCTCCACAAACTCGTTTACCACCGCCAGCCGTTCCGTATTGACCATGTAATAAATGAATTTTCCGTCGCGTTCGGTTTTTACAAAGCCGGCCCTTCTTAATATGGCAAGGTGTTGGGAAGCAACGGATTGCTCCAGCCGCAGGCGGATATAAACCTCTGTAACGGTAAGGCGGGTGTTCTCATCAAGGAGGCGAAGGATCTGCTGTCGAAGCTTGTGGTTGACTGCACGAAGTATAACAGCCGCTTTTTTTATGTTCAGCAAGTCTACTTTAACAGGCGATGCACCGGCAGCGCCATTTAATACCAATGCGTAATTATTAACCACACTCATGATTGAACCGTTTAGGAAGGGGGCAAAAGATCAAAACAAATTTAACTGTAATCCAATCCATTACAGGATAAAAAGAATTTTATTATGTGAGGGCGTTATTTTTTGGTATGAGTGTAGAATTCCTTTAGATAAACGGGTTCGGCATAAGCCGCATCGGTAAAATCGCCCACCCGGAACTTTGCCTGCGCCAGCTGCGCTAAATGCCCGGCATCATGGCGAACATCGAGGCAGGTGGCATTGATGTGCTGAACAGTTTCCTTCAATTTACTGCTGCCGGAACCAAAAAATAATACCGGCTGTTTTTCCAGAAGTTCCTCAAAAGATTGTCCGGTCAATACCAGGGGCCGCGGCGACAAAACCTCATTAAGCTTTACATCATAAACAGCCGTGAACACCTCCATTCTTCTTGCATCTATCATGGGACATAGCAGGCCATCAAACGTTATTTGTGAATCTTTAAGCAATTGCTCAACGGCTGCCTGCGCCATCGTTTTTAAAGTACTTTCCGTAATAAGGGGAATCTTTAATACATAACACAGTCCTTTAGCGGTAGCCATGCCCACACGCAAACCGGTATACGATCCCGGGCCCGCAGTTACTGCAACAGCATTCAATTCATTCAACCTTTTGCCGCTCTTCTGCATCAATTGTTCAATGGCGTGGTGTATCCAGGCCGCATGATCTTTCTGCTGGCCGTTCATCATCATTTCCAATACCCCGCTTTCATCGCTTAGAGCAATGCTTGCTGTTTCTGTTGCAGTGTCTATTGATAAAATAAGCGACATTTTAAATTAATGTTCCGAAATTTTAGAGGCTTCCTCGCGCAGCAATGCACAAGGTTCATATCGTTTATCCAATGCTGTTAGCGCCGTTAATAAATTACTTATCCTCTTTAACCCTATTTTTTCACTCCATTCAAACGGACCTGCGGGATAGTTTGTGCCCAGCTTCATGGCAGTATCAATCTCGGTTTTTGTGCTCACTTCTGCCTGAAGTGTGTAATAAGCTTCATTAACGATCATTGCTATTACCCGTGCCGTAATCATACCCTGCACATCCGGTACTATCCAGTACTTCCAGCCCAGCGCACCCAGTACCTCCTTTACCGTGCTTTCATCAAACGGGTCTGCAACGGCCACCTCCATCAGTTCTCTTTTCAGAAAGCCCGGCCAGGCATTGATCCTGATCAGTTGACAGTCTTCCGGCACCGGAGAAAACAACTCACTCTCCAGCAAAGGCTCTATCACTGAATTGATAAAGACCGGCGCAGTGAGCCTGGCCAGCTTTTGCAAATGCTCATGATGATCTTCAAATTCCAGGTCAAAATAGGCATCTGCCCGCAGGGCAACCAGCTCGTCTATATCCCTTGCCCAGTTAATGGTTACATCGCCCGCCGGCCTCGATAGCCATTCCTGCCTGGACACTTCATTTGCAAGGATCGCCAGTCTCATATTTTTTATTATGGTTGCAAACATACGCTGCTGCCTTTAAATTCTTTTTTGGAGTGCAGCCAGCCGTCTATTTTTGCAACATGGAAAAAAGAATCATTCAAACCAAGGATGCTCCCGAACCTATCGGACCATATAGCCAGGCTGTGCTGGCGGGCAACATGCTGTTCATATCAGGTCAGGTAGCTATTAATCCAAAAACAGGCACTATTGAGGCCACCGATATTTCTGCGGAAACGCACCAGGTAATGCACAACCTGAAAGCCATACTGGCTGCAGCGGAGATTGATTTCAGCCGCGTGGTGAAGACAACCATTTTCTTAAGCGATATGTCGCTCTTCAGCGCAGTGAATGAGATTTATGCAAAGTATTTTCATGGCGATTTTCCTGCCAGGGAAACCGTTGCTGTGAAGGGTTTGCCGCGCAATGTGAATGTTGAGATCAGTATGATAGCTATGAAATAACCTACGCCAGCATGCTAATAATCAGGTTGGGCACGCCAATGGCAATAGCTACGCCATACAGCAGGTCAAGCCAGAAAAAGCTGCCCAGGCTTCCGAGATAGATCAATCCCACTACCGGGTAACCTACAATCTTTGCCCAGATGGGCGTATCCTCTTCTTTCAACGACTCCCAGATGGCGTTTGCATCACCGGTGCTCGGGAATGCATGCATGGCAACAGCCACCCCTAAATAAATCAGCAGATAATCCAGCAGGCCCGCATTGTGAAATGTAAACACCGGAAGCGAGGCCGGCAAAGCAATCAATGCGCCTAAGATGGTGTTTACAAAGAATGGCCCTATGCTAATCATGATGCTGTGCCATTTGTTGGGCACTGCTTCGTGCAGAACATATCCTGCAGGGTTATCGAACTGATAATACACTACTTTAAATACCGGCACCTTATATATGCGGCAGAAAAGCTGGTGCGCCAGCTCGTGTACAATAATGCCGGGAAAAGTGAAAAGACTTATGAATTGTCCGGGTATGAAGAACATAAAAAAATATTTATCTGAATTTTTCTTTTCCCTGAATTACATCAGTAACATATTCAAGGTAAACAGATGAAAGTAAATCCTTGCGCAGTTCGCTCATTAGCTGATCGCGCTCCTTAATCTTGTTGTTTACATGATAGGCCAGCGCGAGCGTCGCCTGCGTATACCCATCTTTGCCATCCAGTGCAATCGCCTGATGAATGAGGTTCATCGCTTCCTTATCTTTCTTCTGCCTTAGCAACGTGCGCGCCTTAGAAGCCATGGCATAGGTATCTTCATGATTAATACCCAGCATTACATTACAGTAATGAAGCGATCTTTCCATCGAATCCTGCTGACGCTTCAGGCTCGAAAGCAAACGAAGCGCTGGCCAATAGGCTTCATCTTTTTTTATGACACGCTGAAGTATGCTATCACATAGCTTGTATTTTCCATCATCGAAAAGATCCGACGAAAGCTTTGCTGCCGTCCACAGGTCATCATCCTGTTGCCTCAGTACGTTAAAATATGCTGTATCGGGAACGAGATCGGCATTATTATACCTGCTTATTAATGCATTGGCAGAATCTCCGGGCACATACTTTTCCAACTTTGCTATAACGTCGTTTGCACGTTCAAGCAATGCTGCGTCATCTATTTCTTCTCCCTGCAACTTATCAAGCGTTTCACTTAATACATCAGAATGCAGGTTGTGAAAGCTGGCGATCAGCAGGTTGGCAAGCGCTTCTTTAGAGTCTGGAACTTTTTGTGTGAATGCCTTCAGCTCGCGTTCAGCAGTTACAAACTTCCGCTCAGCTATAGCTTTCTTGCCGCGCTCCAGGTGAACGCCCAGTGAAAGTTGTTTGGGAAGGCTGAATAAAGAAAAGACAACTACCAGCCCGATACCGATACCAAAGCCTTTAATCCATAAAGGAATGGGATAACGAATGAAATTATTACGGCAGTCGGTGCATAGTTTTGTAGGCCGGTCAGGCTCCACGAAACTGCTTCCGCAGTTGGCGCAACCGGAAATAATATCCGTTTGCTCCTGTTCAGAGGGTTGTTCAGGGTGCATTAGTCAGGGGTTGTGGCCGGAAATATAATGAGGAAGTTTTATTTCCGGAAGAAATTGTAAGGCGTAAACAAACACTTAACTCAACCCTACGCAGGAGAGGGGATACGGGGAGTACGAGAACCTGAAAGAGTCCCCAACTCCTTTCCCACTTTTGTAAACGCTGCAATCGCCTTATCCAGATGATGCTGCTCATGCGCGGCGCTCAGTTGCACACGAATCCGTGCGAGGCCTTTGGCCACTACTGGATAAAAGAAACCTATTACATAAATGCCTTCGTCAAGCAATTTAGCGGCAAAATTCTGAGCCACCACTGCATCGTACAGCATAATGGGGACTATGGGATGATCGCCCGGCTTGATGTCGAACCCCGCCTCGGTCATCTTACTGCGGAAATATTTTGTATTGAACTCGAGCTTGTCGCGCAGCTCGGTGGTTTGGCTCAGCAACTCAAGCACGGCTACACTGGCACCTACAATGCTGGGAGCAAGCGAATTAGAGAAAAGGTAAGGCCTCGAGCGCTGGCGCAGCATTTCGATGATCTCTTTCCTTCCGCTGGTAAATCCACCTAACGCGCCACCCAGTGCTTTGCCCAAAGTGCCGGTAATAATATCTATACGGCCCATCACATTACGGTACTCGTGGGTGCCGCGGCCGGTTTTTCCAAGAAATCCGCTGGAATGCGACTCATCTATCATCACAATAGCGTTGTATTGATCGGCCAGGTCGCAGATCTTATCCAACTGCGCAATGGTGCCATCCATGCTGAAAGACCCATCGGTCACAATGATGCGGTCGCGCAGGGTTTGAGATTCCTGCAGTTTAGCCTCCAGGTTGGCCATGTCGTTGTGCTTGTAACGAAAGCGTTGCGCCTTGCACAGGCGCACTCCATCTATTATAGAAGCATGGTTCAGCTCATCGGAAATAATAGCATCCTTTTCCCCGAACAAAGGTTCAAACACGCCGCCGTTTGCGTCGAAAGCCGCGGCATACAGAATGGTATCTTCTGTTCCCAGGAATTCGGCCAGCTTGTTTTCTAACTCTTTATGAATGTCCTGCGTACCGCAGATAAAACGCACACTGCTCATTCCATATCCCCGGTATTCAATACTGTTTTCAGCAGCCTTGATCACTTTAGGGTGAGATGAAAGGCCTAAATAGTTATTGGCGCAGAAATTCAGCACGGTTTTACCGTTTACAATTATTTCGGCTCCCTGGGGAGAAGAAATGATGCGCTCAGTCTTAAACAATCCATTGGCTTTTATTTCGTCCAGCTCGGCGGCAATGCGTTTTACAAGGTTCTCGTTCATGCGATTAGGTATTTACAGAGGGCAAAAGTAAATACAAAGACGGGCAATCGGCTTCAAAAATTTTTTTCTGCCGCCGTGCAACATCATACTACAAACCGTGTATTTATAGGTGCTGACCATCAATTTTACCATTTATGTAACATTTATGTCACAACTTCGTCATAGGTTTGTGACCCGATTATGAAAAGGCTCATTCCCATACGAATACTGATGCTGGTGATAGTGATCACTGTGGCGGTTTTTGTAGTGGCCGCCACCCGCGCAACCCCGCATGTTGAGCCTACGGAAGAATGTATCCAGAATGAGCAGGAGGGGTGTGAGAAGAAAACACAGAGCGAATTCCTTTTAGAATCGCTTACCCGTAACCTGATGGGACGATAAAACAAAAACTTTTTAAGATACACGCCCCCAATTGGGGGCTTTTCTTTTGTTGGAGGTTGGAGGTTGAGGGTCGTACTTATTCATAAGAGATTCACAGAGAAGAACCTCCAACCTCTATCCCGATAGCTATCGGGACAATCTCAAACAAAAAATTTTCAATCTGTTTGTAACATTCCGTTCCCCCCATGCGTATAACTATCAAACAGGCAGTATTGATGCTATCTTTAAACCGAGTTTGCTGCTTATGACCGACAAAGAATATAACCAATGTGTGAGTGAATACGCGGATAACGTGTATCGCTTCATCCTTAAAAACCTCCGGCACGAAGAGGATTCCCGTGACGTGGTGCAGACCGCCTTTGAAAAAATGTGGCGCAACAGGCAGGAAGTGGACTATGAAAAGAGTAAATCCTATCTTTTTACCGTGGCCTATCATCAAATGATAGATCACATCAGGAAAGTAAAAAGGGTTTACCTGAAAGATGAATTCAAAGAAGAAGCACGAATAATCGACCGGCCCATGAATAATGCCAGGAAGATACTGGAAGAAGCCCTCAAAAGGCTCAATGATACCCAGCGCTCCCTGGTAATGCTCAAAGACTATGAAGGTTATTCGTACGAAGAAATCGGACAAATCACAGGTTTGAGCGAAAGCCAGGTAAAAGTTTACCTGCACCGCGCAAGGATTCAATTGAAAAATTTTTTGGTAAGTCCTGAAAACGTGATCTGATTATGAACGTCAACAGATATAATTACGAAGAGTTTTTCCTGCTGTATGTGGACAATGAGCTCACAGCAGCGGAACGGGTGGAGGTGGAAGACTTTGTTGATGCCAACCCAGACCTGCAGGAAGAACTGGCTGTGCTTAAGCAATTAAAGCTCAGGCCCGAAACCGGGATACAATTTGAAGGAAAAGAAATGCTGATGAAGGCCGAGCAGGCAGAAATGATCAATGAAACCAATTACGAAGAGTTCTTTTTATTATATGTAGACAATGAGCTTGACCCGGTATTGCGCCGGCAGGTAGAAAGTTTTGCAGCCGGTAAGCCTTCATTCCGGCAGGAATTGAATTTATTGTTGCAAACAAAGGTTGAGCCGGAACATGCTGTAGTTTTCCCTGATAAATCTTTATTATACAGGGAACCTGAAGCTGATAGAAAACCAGTGATCATATTATGGTGGAGGGTTGTTGCAGTGGCCGCGATGTTACTGCTTGCGCTGGGGATTTTCTGGCTCACAAATAGGAAGGCAGCTAATGACGAGAATAGAGTGGCTGGTAAAACAGAACAGCAACAGCCAGGCAACAAAACAACTATTACACCTGCTGATCAAAACACAGCGGGCCAGCCAGAAGAAAAGGTTCAGCCGAAAGATGTAGCAGGTGATCAGCAACTGGCAAACAAACAGGATAAAATCATTACGCAGCCGAAAATTAAAACCGCCCGTGACAATGATGAGCCGGTACAAACCCATAGAAACGTGGCTAACCTGAATAAGAGGCAGGAACCGGTAGAAGTGATAGACAGGGCAGTTATCACTGCAGACCTTACAAACATTGCATCAAATACGCCCGATAAGAACATTAGTACTGTACTTGAAACCGCACGCCCGAACAATGTAACGGCAATTGGCCAAACGGTTTCATACACGCCTGATGAACCAACCACCCCCTATGAAGAAAACAACAAACTGTATTTCGCGAATACAAGTGTAAACAAGAAAAGCAAGCTGCGTGGGTTTTTCCGAAAAGTAACCCGTGTAATTGAGAAAACCGCTAACCTCCCGTCATTAGAAGAAAAAGGTATACTGATCGGGAATCTTGAGATCGCATTAAAATAATCAATTTAAAAAGGACATTTTATGAAAAGGATATTTATACTCCTGACCGGTATTTGTTTTGCCCTGAGCGGATTTGCTCAAACAGACACTACCGCTCCCAAACAAGCGGATACTATTAAAATAGGCAATATGATCATCATCAAAAAAGGTGATGGCAAACAGGATAACGAAGTGCAGATCAACCGCCGCAGATCGTACAACCGCCAATCTAACGTAAGCACCAACTGGGCCATCGTAGATCTGGGCTTTGCAAACTTCAACGATAAAACGGATTATGCGGCAGCAAGGTCCCAGGGTTTTGTAGCGCAGAATGTAGGTGAAGACCAGTTTGATCTGCGCGGCGGCAAATCAGTGAACGTGAACATCTGGTTCTTCATGCAAAGGCTGAACGTGGTGAAGCATGTGGTGAACCTGAAATACGGTCTCGGACTTGAGCTGAACAATTACCGTTATTCAGAAAACATCAGGTACGTGAAAAATCCTACCATGGTGATACTGATGAAGGACAGTGCGTACCGGAAAAATAAACTGGCCGCAGATTATCTTACTGTTCCTTTCATGATCAACTTTAATTTCACGCCCAAGAGAGAAGAGGGCTTTGGCTTAAGCATAGGTGCAAGCGCAGGCTACCTCTACTCTGCCCGCCAGAAATTCAAAGATGGTCCCGGCAATAAATTCAAAGAGCATGATGATTTTGATCTGCGCCGTTTCAAATTATCTTATATAGGAGAACTGCAATTAGGCCCGGTGAAATTGTATGGTTCTTATGCAACGGAGAGCATGTTCGAAAAAGGGTTGGACCAAACTCCTTTCAACGTAGGAATACGATTGAGTAACTGGTAAAAATGCACGGAAGAATTCCGCAAGAGGCTTCGCCTTTTCTAATCCCAGGTTTTTGCGGTATAAAAAAGGCGAAGCCTCTCTACAGCCCAATGTGAATAAATTTTCTTCCCCGGGCCGCTTGATCATATCAGGCGGCTTTACTATTTTGCTTTCATTAACAGCGATTGAAAAAATCGTTAAGACGCATCTAACTGAAAATATTTTTTTGAAGGCTATCGTTAACCGTATGTCGTAACCTCCACCCAACCCGTGAAATACTTTGAATACTTTTTACACTTGCGAGTTCTGTCTGTATGCAGTTGTTCATGCTGGTCCCTAAACCGGCACGTCTCGTAATTGTAAACTTCAAAAAAATTTTCACAATGAACACCCGCACCACTTTGCTGCTATCTGCATTTGCAGTGACCCTGTTTTCCTTCACCGATCACAGATCAAGGTCTGTTCGCAAAAGTCTTTTTAACGGTTCGCCAAACGGGGTCATTACCATTGTCATCAACAAATCTGATTACGAATTGAACATTTACGATGCTGAAGGGTGGTACGCCACTTATCCTGTGGTATTCGGCAGTAAATCCAGGGACGACAAAATGATGGAGGGCGATCGCTTAACACCCGAAGGAAGTTTCAAGATCATGTCGAAGCGGCCTCATGAAAAATGGGGTAAGATGATGCTCATCGATTATCCCACTAAAGAAAGCTGGACAAAATTCAACCAACGAAAAGCGCAGGGGCTTATTCCGAAATCTGCTAAAATAGGTGGCGGCATTGGCATTCACGGTACGTGGCCGAGAGATGAAACAGCGGTAGACAATTTCCAGAACTGGACGCAGGGATGCATTTCCATGAAGCTGGAGCACATATACGAGATTTATGATTTCTGCCCGGTGGGTACGAAAGTAACGATTAAACCGTAAGAGGTTTATGTTCGAAAGCAGGCCGCTCCTCACAGGGGCGGCTTTTTCATTTTTGATTTGCCTGCACAAAATATTATGCAAATACCGTTTTAGCCTTAGCTATGGTTGCAGCATTCTCTTCTCCGGTTTGTGCAAGGCCGTTCTCCTTTTGAAATTGGGTGATCCTGGCGCTTACCGCCTTTCTTAATTCAGGCTGGTCGGCAACGGGTATAAATTGAACATGCAGCGGGTCCCATGCGCCCAGGATAGTCAGGCCATTATCCTTATATATCTTTCTTATTAAAGTAACATCTCCTTTATAAGTTCGCTTGCCGCCAATGATGAAAATGCAGTCTACCGAAATGCCGTAATGATGCATTCCATTCTTTTTGATCTTGCTGGCGCCATTATTAAAATGAATTTCCTGCAAGGCGTTGCTGCGGTAAGTTTCTGTGAATGTTATATCGTGTGCTGGGTGCTTTAACTTATACTGCTGAATGCAGGCTTTCACTTTCGATAAAAAATCAGGAAATAAAAGCGCCTGGTCGTCAACAGGTTTCTTTGAATTGAATTTTGCACCGGGAACGAGTGTTCTCAGGTAGAACTCGGCGATCTTTTTCATTGGTCTTTTTCTAAATTTACTTCGCCGGGCTCATCAAACCGTCCGTGTTTATACGGTATTTATGCTACCAATCCTTATCAGGGTTCTTAGGTGAGGCAATTCTATCTTTCTGCAAACGGTCCTGAACTTCTTTCTCTTTTTGCTGCAGGGCTTTCAGCAATTGCTCAACGCGCTGTTTCGACAGCTTGCTTTGCGGCGGTGGCTGCTGCTTCTTTTCATCGTCTTTATTTTTCTGGTCCTGCTTCTGTTCCTTGTCTTTTTTCTCCTGCTGCTTTTGCTGCTCCTGCTTCCGCTTTTCGCGCAATGCTTTTTGCAGGTTCTCCCTGGTCAGTTGGTCAGTGGGGTCCAGCTTCAATGCTTTCTTCCAGGCCTCGATGCTCTCTTCCAGCTTATTGCCTTTTATCAAAGCAACGCCTTTGTTATAATATGCCTGCTGCTGAGCTGCTTTATCGGAAGTATTTTCTATTACGTTGTCGAACGACTGTGTTGCTTCGTCCAATTGCTGCTGGCGGAACTGCGCATTGCCCTGGTTGAAATGGGCAGTTGGGTTTTTGGGATCGGTTGTTACCGCTTGCTTGTATTGCTCCAGCGATTTGTCGTACTCCTGCTTGCGGTAATGCTCATTGCCTTTGTACAAAAAGCGATCGGCTTTTTGAGCCACAGCGCCAAACGATGCGGCAACAAATCCAATGGTGAATATGAAATACAGGTTTTTCAGGCGATCACTTTTTTTCGTTCAGAAATAAATACTTCTATTACCAGGAACAGCAATGCTGCGCCGATGAACCATTGAAAAAAACTTTTATAGTTAACGTAAGCGGCATCCTGCAAAGACTTTTGCTCGATGGTGCTTAGTTTGTCCAGTATCTGGGTAACAGCCGCGTCGGTATCTTCCAGCTTTACATAAGTTCCGTTAGACCCCTGGGCTATCTGCTGCAAAAGCACCTCATTCAAACGGGTGATCACGGTATTGCCCGCAAGGTCTTTTTTAGAAGCGCCTGTTTCCGGGTCAATGATCACCGCGCCTTCTGTAGAACCAATGCCCACCGTATTCACCATAACTCCGTTCTCAGCCAAAGCCTTTGCTGTTTCTACCGCTTCCGCATCATGATCTTCACCGTCTGAGATCAGCACGATCGATTTGAACTTTCTTTCTTTGCTGTTAAACGAAGTACTGGCCATTTTCAGTGCTTCGCCAATAGCGGTTCCCTGTGCAGGCACTACATTGGGACCAGCCTGCTGAATGTACATGCGGGCCGCGCTGTGATCAGTAGTCAGCGGCATCTGCAAATAAGCACGGCCGGCAAACAATACAATACCGATGCGATCATTTGGCATCTTGCTCATCAGACGCACCACCAACTGGCGGGCACGCTCGAGGCGATTGGGTGAAAAATCACCGGCCAGCATGCTCTTGCTCACATCCATAGCGATCATGATGTCTACTCCTTTGCGATTCACGCTCTCATTATCAGACCGCTTTTGCAGGTTGGCCGCGGCAACAACACAAATGCCAAACGCCAGCAACACCAATACCACCTTTATACCGAACCTGCCGGGTGAATAATTTTTAATCAGCTCTTTTACCAGCTTTGGATCACCGATCTTTTTAGTAGTAGAACGTTTCCATTGAAGCAGGTAAATGAACAGGAATACCAGGAATGGAAGGAGGATGAGGCCAAAGAGGAAGTTGGTATGTTCAAACCTGATCACTGATAATAGATTATAACGGATTGATTAGGATAAAATTAAAGGGAATAAGGGAAAAGTAATTGCTAAAATCCTGCCATATCCGGCTGCTATCTGGCCGCTCCAAGCGGCCTGATAGCTAACAACAACAATTTACTAACAGGAAGCAAGCACAAATTATTTTGGTTCCCCCAGCTTGAGCCGCTGTTTTAGCCATCGGGCCGCCTGGAGCGGCCAGATGGCTGGCTACTTCTTCCCCTCCTTAAACCCATACTGCTTCAAAATCTCATTCAAAATATTCAACCTCACATTCACCATATCAATGTTAGGATCAGGGGATTCTACTTGCAGAACAAAAGGATAAGGGTGATGGTTCTCTTCTATCCACCCTATTACCCAGCCAATGGAGTTCCCGCTCTCACTGTGCGCCCAGCCTGTTTTATAGGCAAGGCTGTACTTGTTATTCTGCTCAATCATCATCATGCTTTTCACCTTGCGCATGGTACGTTTCTGAAAAGGCAGTTGATCGAAATATAATTTCTTAACGAGGCCCAGTTGCTCATCGCCTGTGACCTTCACAGAATTGTCGAGCCAGAAAGTATCGATC